>CAZGVT010000084.1:0-8717 GCA_964529255.1 uncultured Alphaproteobacteria bacterium
GTTGACCGAAAATGGAACAGGGTTCTCCTGTCTCAGTTGATCGCGTAGAGCTCCGTTCGAGATATTGTAGTATGTTGAGTTATCCAAGTAGATGGCGTCACAGAGACGATAGAATTGAAACTGCATTGGCGCGTAGTCAGCGTTCAACTGCGCGATTGCGGCATCCACGCTTGACAAGGACACGCCGCCAGTTCCATTACTCTGGCGTACTATGTGGACCGTTATCGGGATACTCACTACCTCGTCTAGGGTACGAGGAAATCGCTGCATTTCTTCTATAAGCTGGTAGTATGTTGCTTGCGTCTCCGGTGACGGGAGGCTGCCGCATTCAAACGCTTGGACCGGCGAAACCCCAAAAAGTGCAGCGATAGTCATTAGAGTGAAAGTCAACTTCATTCCCCACCTCCCACCCGACCGGTCGAGAAGATGGGCAACACTCCATTCAACGGCACTGATGCAGGCACCTGCAACACGGTCACAATCGGAAACGAAGGCAATGCCCCTGATTGGAACGGAGATAGACCTCCGTAGACTCCGAGGTCTCTGCGTGATCCGTCACGATCCAGTTCTGCTGGATTGCCTGCATCTATTGCTGAGACTCCCGGTGCGAGGCGAATGTCTCTGGACGTCGGGTGCCAAAGTGCGCCGTCCGGTAAATTGACAAACGGGTTGACCATAATGCCGGTCCATCCTACCCCTATTGCTCCGCCGTTTCCGCCGTTGTACGAAAACTGCAAGGCACCTGCACCTGCACCAGTACCGTAAAATATGCAATTGCCTACACCACCACTCCAGCCGGCGGCAGGGTTAAATCCTGTGTACCAAAGGTCGCAACCGTCGAAATTCACAGACACCTGATTCCCGCTCACTGCATGCAGTAAGTAGCTGAAGACGCTGTTCGTCACCAGAACGGAGGCCGATAGTCCGGTGACCGAAATGCCGCTCGCCTGGCGATCTCCGTTGACTCCATTAGGACGGTAGAAGCCACTTTGCGAAACCACACACACGGTGCCATTTCCCCTCAATAGAATGCAATTGGAATTTGTCGGGTAGTTCGGCCACTGGTAGTTCGCGCGTGCCTCAATCAACAAACGAATAAACTGAACGTTCACACAGCCTTCTTCCACGCGAATCGCCGACCAAACGGTGTCCGGCGGGGCTGGGTTGCTGCTAGCGGGTGTGTTGATGATGGAGATCGACTCGATGGTCGTACCCGAGGCCGCCCCGGTCAAGACAATGTGGTTCGAATAGCCCAGATCAATTGTCGTTCCTGAATTATCCGATGTAGGCCAACCACTACCGATAATATGCACCGGGCGATCAATGTACCAGTAGTTCGAGGTGAGGGTATAAGCAAAGGAAGATGCACTCACGAGAATTGTATCATGGGGTGCCGCCGCCGCCACCGCACCTGCGATGTTTGTGAACGTTCCCGGTCCTCCGTTTACTCGCAGCACCGCCGCGCTCACCGCACCCTCAAGTACGAGCGTCAGCGCCAAACCAAGCAAAAGTCGTCTCATTCTTCATCTCCTTTCAATTCCCCGGCCCGACGCGACCGGTCGAACGGATTTCCAACACGCCGTTCTGCGGGACGGTCGCGGGCACAAACATCTGAGTCACAAACGGAAAGTCCGGCGCGCCTGTATCTACGAACGGCGTCGGTCCACCGTATAGGCCGATGTCACGACGTGAACCATCACGGTCAGGCGCGGCATTGGGGTCGCCGCGATTGATGAGGCCGGAGTTGGCAGGTAAACTGAAATCCGTTACGCACCATTGATAGTTGGCTGCCTCGTCATAGTTTGCAAAAGGATCAGTCAGAATCACGGAGTCAACACCGGAGACGAAGGGAAACGAAGTCATTGATGCTTGGAATGCGTTGTAGCTTGCCAAAACGGTGCCTGAAACTGCCCCGTTCCACACGGCGTTGTCCCAAAAAATGCAGTGATCAACCGACCAGTTTGTCACGTCGAATAGAGGGTTGTTGTTGGCTGCAAACACAGAATTGCTGACTGTGGCTGTTGACGAAGCATCGTAACCGTCGATCCCTGCGCCTTGAGAGTACGTTGCCCCCCAGAGGAAGCAGTTTTTAACCGTAACGTTGGATAGAGTTCCATTTAGCAGAACGCAACTTGCATAACCGTCCAGCCCACAGTTTTCTACAAGCGCCGAGGCACCGGCTGCCAAGAATATGCAGTGATCGTCATTAGTGCCTACCCAGATATAGCAATTTCGAATGGTAAGTCCAGTCACATTCGCGGCAAGGCGAATTGAATTGTCCTGTATATGAAAACCCTCTATCGTTGATTGCGAACTTCCGGCATTGAAGTAGAAGTCACCGATGACATGCGTCCACGGAGAAACGCTGCACCGGCTCCCCTGGCCGATGAGAGTGATTGGCCGCACTATGGCCGTATTCCCGTTATACGGCCCCAAATCCCCCATCACGACCACTGTGTCCCCCGCCGGGCTCGCATCCACCGCCGCCTGAATTCCCGTAAAATCCCCCGATCCATCCTTCGCCACTCGGCGAATTGTTGCGTCTGCTGAGCTGATGACAGCCAGACACAACACCAAACTGAACATCATCTTCATAGCCGTATTCCTCAAGGTTAAGTTTCAACCAACGCGCATGCGCGCCCGTGTGGAATCGTTGTAAAAGGGATATGGATCAGGCGGGGAAATTGTGTCCACGGGAACCCACTCTCTGCCCGTCCAGATTTCCGCCCAGGTGTTCGGTCTGTACCAATCATCCGGAGTCGGCGTGCGTGGAATTATTCCAGCACGCACGAACTCCTCGAGAAATCCAACCTGATAGTTCGCCATCGGCTCCGGAATCCAGCGCATGCGGTGATCAACCCGGAAGGAATATCCCAGCCAGTCGCCGCCCGATGGCTTATGCACCTCCGAATTCGCAATGTGCACGCTCACCGTCGAGTCGGGCGGCACCCAGTTCAGTCCCACTACCCATCCCGCCTTATTTTTCTCGACATATACATCGCAAATCGGAAAGCGGTAGGTCTTATAGCGGGAGGTGTCCTGCTCAGGCCACACGCCGCTGCGAATGCTGTCCTCGAAGACAAACAACTCCGGATGCGCGCGGTCGTCGAGCGTTCCGGCCCACAGTTGCTCGCCGTTACCTTGCACCTTGGGAACTGCGCGCATCGAAAAAAACCACTGGCGGTGCCAGTAAACTTCGAGTTCCCGTCCCGTCCGCCCATCCAGTTCGATCAGACCCGCATCCGCAGAGCCGTCGGCATCACAGATACCGAGCACAATGTTTGCCGAACCTCCGCCGCTCCAGTCTACGCAACACCACCTCCAGAGTTGCATACGCCGCTGCACATCCGCGCCGCAAAAAGGAGTAGACCGGTTCGTGACGTGATATTCCCACAGTTTCTTGCCACGGGAATTCAGGCAGTAGAGGATGGTTGGCGGATTCGGTGTTTCGGTACTTTCCAGACCGTGAAGTGCAAATACGATTTCATCGGTGCCGTCGGAGTTGAGGTCGGCAAACTGCGAGACAAACGGACTGCCGACCGAGGGGCTCGTCGAAGTATCGGTCCATGCGATACCGGGCGCATTGGTCGCAACGCTGACAAATCGAGTCGGGTCGCTGCTGCCGTTCAGATTCATCCAGCGCCCGCCCGGCGTGAACTGCCAGAGAAACTCATGATCCTGATTGTAGACGCGCAATGTTTCGCCGTTGGTTGCGTCGAGAATGAATGGTGTTCGATCCTGCCACGGCCTCGTCAGCGGGTAGTAATACCACATCGTACTCACACCCGCAAAGAGCAGGATCGCCACCGCCAGCAGGGCCAGTGCCCAGCGCGGCAGCCGCGCCGCCTGATGCGCCACGTGGACCGGCAACGGCACAACGTGTTCCGACACCAGCCGCCGCTGATAAAACAGATCGTCCAGATCGCGAACGGGAATGATTCCCAACCTGCGCAGCGGAAAAGTTACCCTCAATTCCGCAACAATCGCCGACGCCTGTTCCTCTTGTGCAGCCGGAACGGCGACAAATTCCAGCGGCGAATAGAACGCACGCTCGACTTTCTCGCGTAGTCCTTCCACCGGATGCACGCGACCATCGGCATCCAGCGCGCCCGTCAGCGCCACGCTCCCACGGATTCGGTACTGCACGCGCGCCGGAGAATTGGCAATCGAATTGGCGATGCAAAGCGCGGCAATCGCCAGCCCAAGACTCGGACCTTCGATGATATCGTGCACGTCGCTCAGAGTCAGCGTAGCCGAAAGCGGTTTGGCGGATGGCGCTTTGGAAATCCAGCGCATGGCCGCCTGCATCGCAGAATCCAACGCCACCGTACCGGAGCCGACCGTCTCGCCCGTGTGCGCAAAGTGTACGACCGGCACACGCTGCGGCGTGGAATCGTGAAGCGCCAGCGCCGACAACACTCCCGCGGCAGGCCAGTGCTCATTGCCATGCAACACCAGCAGTACATTTACCCGATCCGACACAGCGGCAGAGTGTTGAGCCCGCCACTGGCGGAGCAGATTTTCCGCCTCTTCACGCCCACTCCCGGAATTTGCGGCGACCACCTCCGCTACGTCCAACGGGTCACGGCAATCAGCAAACTGCTGTACGTCGATACCGCACTCGGCGGCCAGGTAAGCGGCATCTCCGGCGAATATCGCCTGCGAGTGGCGCGCGCGCCGCAAGTCTGAAAACAACCGCCGAGTCTCCTCGCGCGAGGCCACCCCCGCGAGCGCAGCCAGCAACCGGGATAACTGCGCGGGGGATTGCTGCAGCAATCGCGAAACACTCGAGTGAGCGGTCATCTCCAGCAGCGTCGGTCCAACGAATTCGGGCCACAGATCGCGCGAATTCAATGCGTCGAATGTTCGGCAAACAAAGCCCGCGAGCAGCTGAATGCGGTTCAGCGGCTCGCGGACCTTGAGTAATCGTTCATTCAGCGCTTCACGTTCGCGCTCCGCCGCGCCGAGCGTCAAGGTCATCTCAATTGCTTTGCGGAAAGCGGTGTGAAAAGAGCTAGTGTTATGGGCGAATCACAGGCGAGCGAAGCGGGCAGCGTCAGCGGCCGCCATCTGCCACTCTCCTTCAACATCGTCAGCGCCAGAGCGGGTTCGGTGTAGGAGAGCCGGAGGCCGGGATCTTGCGCGATCCGCACCGTGTTGTAGATGCCTTCCACACTTTCGGGAATCCGGTCTGCGCTCCCGCTCCAAGTCGCTTCCGATCCGGAGACGATCCAGTACTCCAATCCAACGGCTCGCGCACGCGCAAGGGACACGGGCTTCCCCGTTTCCACGGGAATCGGGTCTCCGGCGCCGGGCCAGATGACGACGATCTCGCCCCACACGTCACGATCCGCCAACACGGTGACGCGGACCGCATTCGGATTCTCGTCACGCTCCAGACGGCAGATCAGGGATTCATCCTCGGTACAAAGACTGCGCAAAGATGCAGTCTGCACCCCTTTTGCGGCGAGCGGCAGCAATTCGGCCTGTGCGGCCAGAGGTTCCAGTTCCTGCATGGTCTCCTCAAGTAAGGTCATTCTGCCGCGACAGGCCGGGCAGAGGAACAAATGTCGCAGCTCCTCTGCTCCGGCCCGCCGGCGATATACAGCCTCAAGTTGAAATTCCGTCAGATGTGAGAATGAGGTCATGGTGTTTTAAATCACTTACGGCTTGTTGCGCGGAGAAGCGTCGTGGGCGACCACTTTGAAACGGAAGTACGTCTTGTCAAGGAACCCGGGTCCCAATGTGAGGCCATACTCAACCTCGGGAGTAAGGTCTACGCCCGGCGGCAGTTCTAACCGGAACAGGCGCATATCGGAGGGGTGCTTCATCGGATACGCCCTTAGATCCCAGCCCCACCCGGCGGTCTCCCTTGCAGTCTGTTCAATGCGGGCCTTCTGAGTCGAGTAGTCTCCAAATACATAAAATCGGGGACGTGAATTTCGCACGGTGAGCCGTGTCTCACGTTCATCAAAAATTCTGATCAGGGAATCCGATGCGATGTAGAAGACTCCCAGATACTCCGGCAGTTTGTCGGTAGATGATGTGCTGAGAAGTTTCGCGACATCCTGTTGGACCTCGCTCTGTTCCACGGCGCCGTTGCCATGTGAAGACTTGTCTCGCTCTGAACCTTCGTTACAGCCGATAATCGAAGCGAGTAATACGGCAGATGCCACTCTCGCGAGCATTCCTGATACTCCATTCCTGTATCTATCCCCGGGCGACCCTTTATCCGCGGGGTTACACAAACAAGTGGAGACGAACTCTCAGTTCGCAGAATCAACCCGATTCCAGCCGCTTCAACCGCTCCCGGACCTCTTCTCGCAGCAGCTTGACCATGTATTCAAAATCCTTGCGAATATTGGAATTACGAAACCCGGAGGTGACTTCCGGGAGATGAAACAGCAGCAGCGCCTGAAGCCCGGGATGGTTGCCCGGGTCAGAGGAAAGCGTACGCACGTGATCGAGGAAAGCCCGACGCAGACCCTCCCGAACTTCGCCGGAGTAGGACTTGCCCGGCGCATACTGACCGTCAAACCAAGCCAGAACTGTCTCCCCCGCATCAGTTAGTGCCCGCAAGACCTCCGACTCCGCCACGACGATCTGAGTCTGCGCTGTCTCGCTCATCCACTCCTGACGATTCGCTGCCTCCTCCGCCCGTGCGAGCAGAAACGCCATGTCATCAAGTGCCAGCCATGGACGGTACCGGCCCCATCGCTCAAGGTCACCCAGCATATGCGCAAGGAATTCCCCGAGACCTTCTCCGTATTTCCGCGCATCGGCCGGAACAAGAAATCGACGCAGCAATTCGTCTCGTGGTATCACGGGAAGGTGGCGCGCTCCCACTCCTGACTGAATAGTCAAATACCGCACATGAAACAATTCGATCTGCACAATGTCATGCGGCGGTGAGATGCGAAGGAAATTACGCAGTCGCGTCCGCGCATGCTTGAACTCAGGATCGCGATTCTCGCACCCCTGTGACACCAACTCGGCGACCCTATGCCAAAGCGCGTGCCGCAGTAGAGCCTCGCCCTCGCTGTTCGCCCGGCCGCTCATCAATCTCTCAATTGCAGGCATACGTCCCGCCGAGTCCGTGCGCACAAATTCTGCAACCGACTCTCCGATGATGGACTCCCTGTCACACGGCTGCAATGCGCGGCCTGCGCCATGCCGAAAAGCGGGCGCAGCGCGAGCGATGTCCATCATCCACGCAGCAAGTTCGTTTGTGCAGTGGAGCAATCGGGGGAATTCGGTGGGATTCACTTGGGGGCTTGCTTGAAGAGGCGGGGCGCAGGATAGCACATCTCCGGCAATGATCAAGGTAACGACTTTGCCTCATACTGTCAATCCCCGAATGCTATTCGCTGATTTTCGATAGCCCGCTCACACTGCGGCAGTCCTGTCATAGACAGCATCGGACCGGCCAGCCGGTAAAACTGACTCGCAGTTTTTGCTGCTACAGTCGGCCAAGCATGAAAGGACTCACCGCAAGATCATAGGGAGTCCAATAATCGGTATTTGCCTCATCGGTGCGAATCGGCCGGTGGCGGTACTTGCTACCCGAGAGCCAATGCCGGCGCAGATCACTTTTGCATCCGCGCACAAAGCTCGCGACAATACAGAATCTCAAATAGCAGTGCAGCCCCGCTCGCAAACGGGGCTGCACTTATCAATAGGGATGCCTAAGTCCGCCCGGCGGGTACCCGTCAATCCGGCTGCAAGACTCACCCATTTCATACCGATCAAAATCCGTATTCGAACAGCCATCCACAAAGTTGCAAATCATATGACACCCTGCATGCAAGATTTGAGAAAGAAAACCCGCCGCGTCGCCTCGAGCGTTTCAGCCGGTGTCCTCGAAGGGTGTGCACTCTTTTGTCGCCGCCGCACAGTGGTCTTGGGCGAACTCCAAGGCTCGCGCCAGACTCGTCGCAAACTCTGAAGACAATATACCCGAAACGGCGCACACAACCGTGCATTTCCTCGGCATCAAACTTCTCGCCTATGAGTTGGATTTGCAAGCTACTTCTGTGGCACAACCTTCACGACTTGGATCGATGCTGTTGTCTCCATTCGTATCAGATAGACTCTGAGATGCGGCAGCTTTGGAGCCGTAAACGGAGATTCGCCGAGTTCGAGAACGACATCCGCCGAACTCTGGTGAGTCTTCCGCCGCGAAGTGCGGAAGACGCGAGGTCACAATGACAAGCCGGAAAAGCGCACAGCCGTGCGGCGCTGCATTCGTAGTAGATTCCGGCAGGGAGATTTGAATAGAACGAGAGGCCGACTCGCATTGAGTCGGCCCGTCGTTACTGTGAAAACCAACCGCGTCAGATCGCTGCGCGTCGGAATTGAATCTGGTTCACACGTTCGCCGATACAATGTCCGGCATCCGCGCCGAGATCGTTGTCCGAGCGGAAGTGGATGCCTCCGTACAGTCTGGAGTCGGCCGCCTCTCGAGCCGCCGCATCAAACGAGGTATACGTCCGTGCGGGATACTCGCCGCCGAGGAACTCGTTGGAGTGATCGACGAAGCCGTAGCTCTCGCCGAAAATCGCCGACAGGGCCTCCGCCGCCGCACCGGATTGCGTGGAATGGCCGCTGGTGCAGGTCGGGAAACGCGGCGTGTTGCGATACGAATTCCAAGTCGTGTCCGGCGCCTGCTGAATGTACCAGCGAATGTAGGTTACCGGACGCATACCGTTAAGGTCGTA
>CAZGVT010000084.1:8727-11246 GCA_964529255.1 uncultured Alphaproteobacteria bacterium
ACTTGGTTTTCCAGCAGGAAATGAACGCATCGGCTTGCCCAATGCAAAGTCGGGCGTAGCATTCGACGGAAACATCCAACATCTCAGCCTCGGCCTCAAGCAATTGACCGGCCAGCCGGATCCAATGTCCCGGAGGTGTACCCGTTGCACCCGGATCATCCGACCACCAGCGGGCAATGGCTTGAAACTCCGGATTCGCCTGATTCACAATGTTGAATACCTCGAGTGCTTCCTGATAGAACTCAGAGGTTGGTTCGGTTGAAAAAGCAGGCGGCGGCGCAGGCGGACACTCCAAGTCTTCGCCGGTGCGGGACAACACAAAGGTCCGCAGCGATCCCCAGCATGGGTCAAGCGGCGGGGTCGTGGCAAATACGCCCTGTAAATTCGGGGTGTACGCCCACGCGCCGGGAGCAGTAGACAGCGTATAAGTACATGCCGGAGGCAGGGACTCGGCGTAGCCGTCGGTGCTGGCGTAATTCAGAATCGCTTGTGAGATTTCGAGGCCCATTGCCTGTGAGCGCGTGTAAATTCCCGCTGACACAGCTGCCTGACGCGCGGTATCCCACTCCTCGCGCATTGCGTTGATCTGAGCGACACTTGCGGAATCCGAGAGAAGTCCCTCCAGCACGTGGGCCACTGCCGCATTAATCACCGTGGGCCAGTCGTAAATCTGGTCGCTCTCAGGTTGTGGCACTCCGGTAAACTCATTGAGCTGCCCCGATAGCGTCATGTGCGTGGACGTCATGCCCGGCACCGCCGCCTCGTACATAGCCAGAGCGGCGTATGCGTAGATACGAGAGGCCTTCGTCGGCGGCGTGGAAGTCGCCTTAATCCGATCATAAGACAGATTCATCCAATCCCGGGCAAGCTCGCTGTCAAATCCGCTGACCGGCGGGGACGTCGGGCCGGGCTGATTGTTGTCGTCGTCATCATCCGAGCAGCCTACGACCAGGCCAGCCATTACAACGGCCGTGATGAGAAAAGCAATCAATTTTCTGTAGAGCATCCGGACCCTCCTCGCGTGATTTCATAGTGCCACACTCCTACAATGCGGCTACTTTCAATATAAGCAGATCGAACTCAACATACAATATTCGGACCGTACGATAATGCAAGAGTTTTGTCCTTGTGCATTGTGGCTCTGCAGTAATAAGATAGAAGACCCTCGACACGTGTCGAGGGTCAGAGATTCTCTCGATTCTGGAATCACCAACCCTTTAACTGCTGACGAACTCCTCCAATTGGGTGTCCGGATTGAAGATGCGGTCGAACTTATCGATCACTTCTGCCTGCCGAGCGATGAGTTTTCGCACGCGCCGATCTCCGGAGCGGTCACCCAACAAAACCGCGCCGACAAGGCGGCCATTCCGGACCACGATCTGGCGGTGGGCGGCCTTGGTGCTGAGATCATGAACCTCGAAACCGGGTTGATGCCGGAATTCCCACTGGCCGATGACCGCCAGCGGCAGTGTGAACAGCGCATCGAGGTTATAAAGCACGTCTTCCTTCCAGACAGTCGGTTTGCCCAACATGTTCGCCGCAGCGGTGCGGGCTTGATCCAGCGCTACATTCCACGTGTTGCAATGCACGAGTCTGCCGTCAGCCACCTGCACGACCGCCACATCTCCCGCAGCGTAAATGGACTCGACCGGAGTTTCCAGACGGTCATTCACGATGAGCTTGTTGTTTGTGAGTAGCGGCGTTTCTTTCAAAAATCCCACCGACGGCTCCACGCCGATACACTTTGCCACGAAGTCGGTCTCGATACGGCGGCCCTTCCTTGTGACAAGAGCGGACACGCGTTGCCGGTGACTTCCGTGGGTCGGCGCGCCTTCGAACGACGCAGGCTCTTCGTGGAAAAGCACTTCTACCCCGGCTGCTTCCAACGACTTCAGTACATAAGGCCCGCCCGCAGCATCGACCGTGCCCGAGCCGCAATAGTCGCCACGAATGAGCAGCGTGATCTCCCAATTGAACCACTCGTGTGCACAGCGGGCGAACTCCAGACCCAGAATTCCGCCACCGATGATCGTGCAGTGCTTCACATGCGGACGGTGGTCGTAGATTTTCTGCGCATCCTCGAGCGAGTGGTAGGTGAAGATGCCGTGGAGTTCTTCACCGGGAATATTGAGCCTGCGCGGCGTGGCCCCCGTTGCGATTAGTAACTTGTCATAGCCGAGCTGCGCACCGGATTGGCAGACGACCTGTTTTTTCAGATGATCGATACCAACTGCGCGGTCATTGATGACCTGAATGTTCTTCTCGACCCAGAATTCCGGCGTGCGGGGTTGGATGTGGTGAATGGGCTTGTCCTCGAAGACGCCTTCGAGATTCAGCCGCAGATAAAAAGTGTGGGAATCACCATTCAAGACGGTGATTTCGCAGTCCGGGTCTTGTCTGCGAAGTGCTTCAGCAGCATTAGCCCCCGCCGCGCAGAAGCCGATTATCAGATGTTTCAAGAGGATAAGTACGCCAAGTTAAGTATTTTCAGCAGCCTAATCAGACCGCTGCGAAATCAT
>CAZGVT010000085.1:0-11158 GCA_964529255.1 uncultured Alphaproteobacteria bacterium
TCATGACCACCTGATGAATCTGTGTGGCGTCGGCAATGACCATGTGCATGCCGCCACCCGTCTCGTGCACCAAATCCACCGTGCTGGGCAGTGACGCGCGGAGCAGGTCCAGCGCCTCTTTGACCACATAATTCAGCTCGACCGGCGCGCGCTCATTCTCCATCCGGCGACTGAAGGTAAGAATCTGCCTGACGAGATCACGCGCACGATTGCCGGCCGTGACGACCTGTTCGAGCGCTTCCCGCATGCCATGCGTGGTTTGCATGGAGTCGAGGATCATGTTCGTATAGCCCAGAATCGGCGAGAGCAGGTTGTTGAAATCGTGGGCGATTCCGCCGGCCAGCGTGCCGACCATTTCCAGTTTCTGGGCATGCCGCAACTGTTCCTCGAGGTGAGCTTTTTCTTCCTCGGCGCGGTGGCGACCGGTGACGTCGATGAGGGAAACGAAAACCTTGCCCCACGATTCTTCGTAGCCCGGCGGCAGATTCATGTAGAGGACCAGATCGATGGGCTCTCCGGCCAACGTGCTGGAACCTACTTCGCAGGTGAACTCACGCCGGCCACTCAACATCGCCGTGATCTCGTCAATGAAAACGGTCATCGCCCGGGCATCAAAAATGCGGCCGACATCGGCAAGAAACTGCGTCTTGTCCGCTGCTCCGAACAGGCTCAAGGTAACGCGGTTGACGTCGACGATCTGCATGACGCTCATCAGCCGCGCTGTGACCTCCGGCTGAGTCTCGAGATAGTTCCGCAGATCGGATACTCCGCCGGCCAATAATTTATCGACTTCGATCTTTACTGCGGACAGGTCTTTGACCCAGAGAGATATGGGCGAATTCTCGAACAGCGAACGATAGCGGGCCTCCTCCGCCTGCTTTCGCTCGGTGATATCGCGGATGAACGCGGCGTACAGTGTGCCGTTGGTTGCGGGAATCGGGGAGAGCGAGAGTTCCACCGGGAAGTGCCGCCCGGAGCGGTTTACAGCCGCGAGTTCACAGGCTGTGCCACCGGGTTGCGACGCAAAGGGCTCCGCATGTTGAGTGAGCGATTGTGAAAGTTGCCCGATAGCGCAGTTCGGCAGAATGTCTTCGAGCGTCAGTGCGCCCACGGCCTCGTCGAAGGTGTAACCGAAGGTGGTTTCGGCGCGTGGATTCCAGTCGAGGATCGTCCAGTCCGAGTTGAAGATCACGATGGCGTCGAGCGCGTTTTCAATGATCAGTCGGGTGTTACGCTCGGACTCGCGGAGCCGTTCCTCGGCCTGCTTACGTTCGGCGATTTCCACGGAGAGCAGTCGATTGGATCGTTCGAGATCGACGGTGCGGTCGTGCACGAGCCGCTGCAGCAGGATGTTGTTTTCGAAGAGTGAGAAGGCATTCCCCGAGCTGTCGGTGCTGCGTTCGACGCGTTTCATCAGCGCAAGATTGATCTTATGCAGAGTGGCAATCTCGTCCTTGAGCCTGTCGATCTCGTCGAAGGCGCGCTCTTTGGGATTGACGCTCATTCTCCGATAGCCACTCCGGTGAAGGTCTGATTGACGTGCAATCCGTC
This sequence comes from uncultured Alphaproteobacteria bacterium, assembly GCA_964529255.1. Taxonomy (GTDB): domain Bacteria; phylum Electryoneota; class RPQS01; order RPQS01; family RPQS01; genus CAZVXJ01. The sequence continues at coordinate 1,552 of CAZGVT010000085.1, forward strand.
GATCTGTTCACCATAGGTATGGAAGCCGATCACATGGTTTCGCGCCATGATGCGGCTTATGGAGTCCCGGATGTCCCGGCTCAGGACTTCGAGTTTTCTGAAATAGCACTCGCAGCCGATGATAATGCGAGGATTCAGCCGCGCTTGCAGGTGATCGAGCGCACAGCTTAGATTCTCGACCATGTCGACGCCTTGAGCCAGAATCAAGACAAGCCCTTCGTCGATGGCACAGGCGAAGGTCAGGCTGCCGTCGGGATTTAGATTCATGACCGAGCGGACGTAGCATTCGCCGCCGACGCGGATCATCAGCGGGTGCATGGCGAAGGTCATGTACTCGATACTGGGAATGTCGACGCCGATCAGCCGGGCATACTCCGCAGCGGCGGGTTTGCCGTTGATCTCGTATACGATGCGTTTGGCGGGATCGGCCCTGGTAACGACGAGCTTCTGATCCGTCGGAATGAAATGCTGCGTCCGAAAGAGTTCGAAGCGGTGCGAGGTGAAAAACGTCGTGAAGACGGCTGCGTCGCGGTGGAACTGTCCGTCCCAATAAACCTGCGTCGGTGCGATGAGATTACCCCCGCCCGCTGAACCGCCGACAATGGGAATGCTCTCCAGCGAATGGTAGAGGTGTCCGATAACCTGTTCTTCACGCAAGGAGAGTCCGTCAATCAGCAGGAATCCGAACGGTTTGCCGTCCGGGATGGACTCCGCCGCCTGCTTGACTTGAGCATGCACGGAATCGGCGATTCGTTGCGTGCATCCAGCCTTGAATTTTGATAACTCGGGGATGAAATTCGGGTACGCAAGGAGTTTGCCGGATTCAATGCTGAACGCGGTAATCGTGTCGTCGGCATAGCCGTCGGGGCCGATCTCTCCGGCTGTAGTGCAGCCGACGAGCGGGCAGGAAAAGTGAGATTTCAAGGTTGCCGCAAGTTCCGCCAGATCGTAGCGCACGGATGCGAAGAACATCATCACCGCCGCCTGCTGACCGGCGAGCTGCTGTTGCAGTTCGACAACAGCCTGGCGAGCGCTTGGATTGTTGGATTGGGCAGTGCGAACCACAACTTCAGGTTTGTCGGTCATGCGGGTTGTTCCTACTTATGAAAGCATTGGACTACACACGAAAGTTCTGATTTGCAAGATATGGACCAGCGCCTTGAAGATGGTGGACGAGTGCTTGGCGGTGAATCAGGTTGTGGATCGACAACGAGTTAAAGGGTATACCACAGGGCTTGAAGAGTATGAAAGTTACGGAGCTTCAACAGGAACGCGAGACACAGCGGGTCGAGGCTTTCAGCGATGGTGTGTTTGCCATTGCCATCACGCTGCTGGTGCTGGAGCTGCATGTGCCGAAGCCGGGCGATCTTGGCGTGGAATCGCTTGCCGCCGCACTGCTTCACGATTGGCAATCTTACGTCGCCTTCGTGATGAGCTTCTTCAGCATTCTCATCATGTGGTTCAATCACCACAAGCTCTTTTCGCACATCAAGCGCTCGGACAACGGGCTCATGTACCTGAACGGACTTCTGCTGTTCACGGTAACTGCCGTCCCGTGGCCGACGGCCCTGCTTGCGGAGTTCTGGGGTCACAGTCAGGAGAAGTCCGCGGCGGTGGTGTATTGCGGTTTGATGGTCTTACTGGCCATAGCATTTAACGCGCTGTGGCGCTATGTGACTTACAAGGGAAGGTTGCTCGGCGAGGACGCGGACCTGGACGAGGTGCGCAAGATTACCCTGCAGTACAGCTTCGGGCCGGTAGGCTACGGAGCGGCGTTCGGGATCGCGTTCTGGGATGCGGACTCGGCGGTCTTTTTGTGTATCGCGCTGGCGATATTTTTCGCGTTTACGGGTTGCGTAAATTTGACAAAAAGCGCGCGAAGCCGTCACCATGTTGCATCACGTTGAAATCTATCTGTCGAATCTTGCCGCGGCGCGCGAGTTCTGGGGCTGGTTTCTCGCTGAACTTGGATACGAAAAATATCAGGAATGGCCGCAGGGAATCAGTTGGAAGTACGGAGAGACCTATCTGGTATTTGTGCAGGCGGATGCGCGGTTTTCGGATGTGCTCTACCATCGCTGCCGACCGGGGCTGAATCATCTGGCCTTTCACGGCGGCTCGCGGGAGCGCGTGGATTGGTTCACGGAGCAGATTCGCGCGCGGGAAATGAAAGTGCTCTATGAAGACCGCCATCCTCATGCGGGAGGAATCGATAGTTACGCGTTATTTTTTGAGGGGCCGGAGCGGATGAAGATAGAGCTGGTGGCGGATGCCGTGGCGAACTAACAAAGCCTCAGCAGCGAGAAGTTTCCCGGCAATCGAGCGCGGAGTTCCATCTGTTGTGAAAAGAGAAGAGTAATCAATGATCGAAGCCCTATTCCACGCCCCGACGTGGGTGTTGATGATCGCGATTTTTCTCACGCGCATTCTCGATCAGACATTCACGGTTCTGCGCACGGTTTCGATCATTCGCGGGATGCCGCTCGTGGCGGCGGTGTGTGGGTTTTTCGAGGTGCTGGTCTGGATCAACGTAGCCGGGCAGGTGATCCGCAATCTGGATAACTGGTATTTGACGATTGTTTATGCGGCGGGCTTTGCTGCGGGAAACTCTGTTGGCATCTGGTTTGAGTCGCGGATTGCGCTGGGCTATCAGATGGTGCGGGTGATTGCGCGGCGCGAGATCGGCATGGGGCAGAAGCTCACGGATTTGGGTTTTCCGGTGACGTGGATCGAGGGGAAGAGCAAGGGTCGGGACGTGGAGATCGTAATGCTGTCGGAGCGACGGAAGAACATTCCGCAAGTGTGCCGGGCGATTGATGAGATCGACGCCGAAGCATTTTACACTGTCGCAGATGTGAAGCAGGTCGGCTTGCGCCGCAGTCCGCGCGCGCATTGGTGGAGAGGGTGAGGGGAGGCGCGTACGGTAGCGACAACCCCGCGTGGTTGTCCGCATCCGAATTCACGCCGCCGAGTACTATGCGGACGACCGCAGGGGCGTGTCCTTGCGGATTATTGAAAAACCGATTGCCATTCACAGGAGGGAACTCATGCGCTACTTACTATTGACCGTTGTATTGTTAACGATATGCGGTAGTGGTTTCGCGGAGGGCTGGAAGCCGTTTGCGGGGTTAAGCGGACTTGGAGCCATACCCACCCACGCAGGAGTTGACGCTAAATCAATCTACTTTGACCCACAGGAGCCGAGCTTCGGCACGAACTACGAAGTCGGGCTGAATCGCAATGCTCACGAATTGTACGTTGGGTACCAACTGCATCATTCGCGGCCGGAATACTCGTACTACTCATGGAAATCTGGAATGTATGACACGACGGAGGTCTATACTTCATACTCGAATCGTGAGACGAAAAGAGAGTTTCGTGTACTTTTCGGATGGAGATATCATCCGGAAGGGAGCGAATCGCGCCCTAAATTGACGCCAATCATAGGAGGTGCCTTGGCTGTCGGACGAATCAGTCGAAGAAATCTCGAAAGGTGGGAGGAATCAATGGAGATAGACACGATCTACAATGGATACCCGGCACATGGGCGGGTGGTCCTAAGCTCACGAGAGTATCCGATGGAAATATCAACCCCTGTGAATGTTGCGGTTCTGTTGGAATTCGGGACGATGTATCGTTTGGTTGGCCGTTTATCAGGATCGGCGTTGGCCCAATTCCAGATGAACTATACAGAGTTCGAGGATGAGTTCACCAGCCATGAAGTATTCATGCCGGCATGGGTGATTGGACTCAGATATTCGTTCCGTTCATGAATTCACGCAGGTCGGTGGCCGCAATAGAACAAAGATTCCGGCCGGGTGAGGGCACCCGGCTCGGCGAGGAATGTACCCCCCTTGGCCCCCCACGGAGTGGGGGGAGATAGTTGAAGTTGATAGGGTCCTTTACCCGGCTCGGCGAGGAATGTACCCCCTTGGTCCCCCCGCGGAGTGGGGGGGGGAAGTTGAAGTTGATAGAGTCCTTTACCCGGCTCGGCGAGGAATGTACCCCCCTTGGTTCCCGCCGCGGAGTGGGAGAAGATAGAAGATAGAAGATAAGGAGCACATTTTATGATTCAAGCTTATGATATCCGGAACCGCGCGCTGTGCGCGGCGGAGAGTGAGACTCCGCAGCTCAGAGTGTTTGTATGCCGCACGGAGGAGGACAAGAAGGCGGCAATCGACAAGCTGGGGCTGGATCCTCACGACGTGGAATCGGCGCTGGATCCCGACGAAGTGTCGCGCATTGAGTTCTATGACGAGAACACGCTGTTCGTGATTTGGAAGCAACCGCTGAATGTGACCTTCGATCAGCGGCTGCGCTTCGATGTGTCCTCGGTGGGCTTGCTGCTGGAGCCGGAGCGATTGTCCATTATCACGCAGTCGCCGGAGCTGTATTTCGGTTACAAGGAGTACCGCACCGTGGACAATGCGCGGGACGTGCTGCTGCGGTTCCTGCTGATGACGATCCGGCACTACCTCGATCACTTGAAAGGGATCAAGCAGATTACATCCGATTTGCAGTCCAAGGTGAACACTTCCATGGAGAACAAATATCTGTTGCAGATGTTTGCGCTCAGCGAAAGTCTGACGTACTACATGAACGCCATTGCAGGCAACGAGACGGTGTTGACGAAATTGAACGTGAACAGCCGCAAGCTGAAGCTCAGCGAAGATCACACGGAGTTGCTGGACGATATCCGGCTGGACAACCAGCAGTGCTCGCGGCAGGCGCAGATTTACTCGGAAGTGCTCTCAGGATTAATGGACGCGCGCGGGAATATTGTCAATAACAACATGACCACACTCCTGCGCGATTTGACGCTGATCAATATCATTTTTCTGCCGCTGAATCTGATCGCGGGCATATTGGGGATGTCCGAATTCACGATGATGACGCGGGCGTTGGATTGGCGGATTGCGTATCCGTTGTTTGGAGTCGGGATGGTCGGGTTGGGCTATGTGACATGGATGGTACTGACAAGAGTGCTCAGGAAACGGTGAAGGATTGAAACGCTGAGATGAACTGGTTAAGAGATAGGTTGTACGGCTCGCGGCCGTTTGCAGAGTTGGCCGGAATGCTGTCTAAGGGCGCCCCCCCCTACCCCCCCGTAAGCAGGGGGGAGTCCGCCGATATTGCAAGCGAGGGAGCCACGCAGGACGAAGCCGGCAGGTCGGAACACACACGCGTTTTAGTGAAGCATGTTCCGGGAAGTTTGCCGACGGTGATAGCGGATTTCCTGCATCGGCGCTGCGCCCGCCCGGTGCTGTTTGTCGCGGAAACGCTTGAGGACGCGGAAGAGGTTTTGGATGATTTGACGGCGCTCGCAGAGGACAAGCCGCAGACGGAGATCCCCGCAAGCAGGGGGGGGATGGATGGGACCGGGAACAGAGGGGAGAGTGCGTTGCCGTGCCTGCTTCCCGGTCGTCCGCATTTCGAGCGGGAACTGACTCCCGTGGAGCAGAGCGAGCGGGCGGAAGTGCTGCTCACGCTGGCCCGGCACAGGCAGCCACTGATTGTAGCCACGGCGGCGGCGCTAATTGATCCGCTGCCGAAACCGGGCGAGATTGAAAAGCGCACTTATATTGTCGCAAAGGGTGAAACGCTCACTCGCGAATCGCTGCTGCAATATCTCGTGGAGTCGGGCTACAAGCGCGAACTGTTCGTCGAGGCAGTCGGGCAATTCGCCGTGCGCGGCGCCGTGGTCGATATCTACGCTTTTGGTTCGGCGGACCCGGTCCGTGTGGAGTTTTTCGACGATCTCGTGGAGAGTGTGCGCACCTTCGATCCCTCGACGCAGAAATCATCAGGCGAAATCCCCGAAGCCTACCTGATGGCGGGCGTGCAGCCGGCGCAGGATCACTCGCATCTGCTGGAGCATCTTCCCGCAGACACAGTCATCATCTGGGGAACAGGACGCGCATCCTGGCAGGCGGTGAGAAAAGCGCATGAAGAGGCCCTGGGCGAACGCGGTTCGGCGAAGATTCGCGCGCTGACCGAGCGGATGCTGGATACGGAACTCGAAGAGATACTCGGCGAAGACGAGGATGAAATCCCAAATCCGAAATCCGAAATCCCCGAAGAAACCACCGCGGATTTGGAAATTGCTCATTGGGATGCGGAGACCCCCCCCTTAGTCTCCCCACAAGGTGGGGGGAGTGCGGACGATCCTTCCCCCGCGTCGTGGAGGAACGGGAGGGGGGAAATAGTTCACGTCATCGATGTCGACCAGATTCGTAAAGCGGCACGCGGATTCGCGCAACTGTTTTATGAAACATCGCCGGGCGATTATGATCCGGTGGTGGATTTTCGCGGGACGCCGCAGGAGCGGTTTGCGGCGAATCTGCCGTTAGTGGCCGACCGGCTGCGTGACTATTACGCGCAGGGCACGCAGGCGGTAATTCTGGCGGACTCGCAACTTGCCGGAGATCGGCTCGCGCAGGTGCTGATTGAACGCGGCTGCCCGGAGCAAGCTTTTGTGATTCGCGAGGGCGGACTTCATCACGGCTTCACGCTCCCGGATGCGAAACTTGCGGTGCTGGTGGATCACGATATCTTCGGGCGAATGCGCCGTCGTCGCCGCTTCATGAAATTCAAGAATGTCGTGCCGTTGCACGATATCGATGCATTGAAGGCGGGCGATTTCGTGGTGCACGTGGATTACGGCATAGGCCGCTATGTGGGGTTGACGAAGATCAACGTGAACGCGACGCAGCGCGAGGTGCTGAAGATTCTCTACAAGGACGACGTGACGCTATTCGTGAAGCTGGAGAATCTGGCGCAGGTGCAAAAGTACTCGGGTCGCGAGGGCTTTCATCCGCCGCTTTCGAAAATCGGCGGGCGGGAATGGAAAGAGTTGAAGAAGAAGACCAAGAAATCACTGCTTTCCATAGCCGAAGACTTAATTAAACTTTACGCGACTCGAAAACAAGCCCGTGGTTACGCCTTCTCGACGGACACACTCTGGCAGCGCGAGATGGAAGCGAGTTTCCCCTATGAGGATACGCCGGATCAACTCAATGCCGCTGAAGAAGTGAAGCGCGACATGGAAAGAAATATGCCCATGGACCGGCTGGTCGTCGGCGACGTGGGCTATGGCAAGACGGAAGTGGCGATGCGCGGCGCCTTCAAAGCGGTGACCGACGGCAAGCAGGTGGCCGTGCTGGTGCCGACAACGATCTTGGCCATGCAACACTACCGCACATTTCGCGAGCGGTTCAAGAATTGGCCGGTGAAAGTGGAGGTCATGTCGCGCTTTCAGGGTCCGAAGGATCAGCGCATGACCTTGAAGAAGCTCGAAGAAGGTCAAGTCGATGTGGTCATCGGCACGCATCGCATGTTGTCGAAGGACGTGGTCTTTAACAATCTCGGACTGCTTGTTATTGACGAGGAGCATCGCTTCGGCGTGGTGCAGAAGGAGCGGATCAAATCGCTGCGCACGACGATTGACGTGCTTTCTATGAGTGCGACGCCGATTCCACGCACTTTGCACATGGCGTTGATGGGCGCACGCGATCTTTCGCAGATCAATACCCCGCCTCCGGGAAGATTGCCGATTGAGACCGATGTGGTCGAGTTCTCGGAGAAGGTGATTAAGGAGGCGATAGAGTACGAGCTGCAACGCGGCGGTCAGGTGTTCTTCGTTCATAACCGGATTCAGACGATTCCGACCGTGAAACGGATGTTGGAGCGGCTGTTGCCGGGAGTGAGATTCGGCATCGGTCATGGCCAGATGGATGAGGATGAGCTGGCGAGAGTGATGATGGATTTTGTGGAGGGGACGGTGCAGGTGCTGATCTCGACCATGATTATTGAGTCGGGAATTGATATGCCTAATGTGAATACAATGATCGTGAATCGTGCCGATCGCTTCGGAGTTGCCCAATTGCACCAATTGCGCGGAAGAATCGGCCGTAGTTCGCGAAAGGCCTATGCCTATTTGCTGGTGCCGCCCAAGTTTGAGATGACCACGGTAGCTCGGGAGAGGCTTGCGGCCCTGACAAATTTCTCTAATTTAGGTGCTGGATTCCAGTTAGCGATGCGGGACTTGGAGATTCGGGGGGCGGGGAACTTGCTTGGACGGGAGCAGAGTGGGTATATTAATGCGGTGGGTTTTGAGATGTACCAGCGGCTGATTGAGGAAGCGGTACGGGAGGTGCAGCTTGCCGAGCTGGGTCAGGACGCTGAAGAGCGGGAGCCCGTGGAATTGAAGCTTCGGCTGGACGCAGACGCGTTTTTTCCGGAGCCGTACATGCCGGAGGGTTCGCTGCGGCTGAACTACTACCGTGAACTCTCGAAGGCCAAAAAACTTGAGCGCGTGGAGGAAGTGGCAGAGGACGTGCGCGATCGTTTCGGGAAATTGCCGGAGGCGGCGGAGAACTTGTTTGACATGGTGCGCGTGCGCGTGATCGGCGAGAAGCTGGGGGCCGAGCGGATCGAGATTCTCGTGCCGGAGATGGTGATTGAGTTTCCGAAGGGCCAGATGACACGGGAGAGATTGTTGGAGATTGCCGCGAAGAGTGCGGATTTTCCGGTGGAGTTTTCGGCTTCCGGTCCGGTGAAGATCAAGCTGCCGCTGGGGCAGGTGAAGGCGGGTTGGAAGGGGAAGATGGATTACGCGGTGAAATTCCTTGCTTCAATTTCAGAAGAGAAGGCGGAAGTTCCCGCGTAGGGGCCGATTGCATCGCCCGTCGGAATCTTCTCCCTCCGCGTGCGGGGGGAGCAAGGGGGGGTCGGATGAATTCTTCGCCGCGCCGCACGAATGTGCGCTCTTACCCCGCTCGCCGTAGGGGCCGATTGCATCGCCTTGGCCGGGCAGATGGTGTGCGTGGGTATCTGCATGGGGGGAATCGGATACCGTTTGTATTTGGGCGGTGAATCCATAGCGCGGCTCGCGAGCCAGTGAATTGGCGTAGGGACAACCCCGCGTGGTTGTCCGGTTGTAGATTACCACCCTCCACTAGGCACCACCCTCCGTGGTGGTGCGGTGGTCCGTTCGCCCTGTTGTAAGATTCCGGCCGGGTTGCGGACGGTGAAGGCAGGGGTTGCCGATGCGATAGAGTCCTTAACCCGGCTCGGCGGGACAGAAGAATGAACGGACAGCCACACGGGGCTGTCCCTACGATTCATGCAAATCAAAATCGCAGACACTGACTCCGATCTTCGCCGCTGCTGGGCGGTGATGAAACAACTGCGCCCGCATTTGACGGAAGAGGAATTTGTGGCGCAGGCGAAGCGGCAGCGGGAGAGTGTGGGGTGGGTGCTGGTTTATGCGGAACTTCCCCCCTCAATCCCCCCACAGGAAGTAGGGGAAGTCATGGCCGTCGCGGGATTTCGGATTGCCGAATATCTGGCGTGGGGAAAAGCGCTATATGTGGACGACTTGATTGCCGACGAAGCCACGCGCGGAAGCGGCTACGCAAGCGCGTTGTTCGATTGGCTGGTGGAGTATGCAAGGCGGGAAAAGTGCGACTCGTTTCATCTCGACTCGGGCACCGGCCCGCACCGCTATCGCGCGCACCGGTTTTACCTGCACAAGGGGATGGATATTACGAGTCACCATTTTGCGATGGGGCTGGAAGAAAAAGGCGAAATCTGAAATGCTGAAACC
>CAZGVT010000086.1:0-10888 GCA_964529255.1 uncultured Alphaproteobacteria bacterium
CCTTCATCCGGCCCGTAGTAGTAACCGGCAAAGAAGCCCTGAGTACCGTATTGCGGGGTTCCTTTCCAATAATAGATTGCGATGCTGTCAATCCCGGGCCGGAAATCGGTCGGCGGATCAATATAGAGTCCGTCCCGTCCGGTATCTTCTCCGTACCATCCGTCTCCGGTTTCGAGTATGCCGTCACCTTCGGAATTGTCGATATCACCGGTCCCGGGAATGCCGTCCGACCCCCAGTCGTGCTGGGGAGTATCGACCATTCGATTGTCGTATACGTCTTTCGACCAGCGCGCATTTTCCCGCAAGTCGGTAAAATCAAATTTCGTCGGATCGACTTCGGTACCATTCTGCGGATTGTTCGCGTCGTGGAAGTTCTCCCCCGCCACGTAGGCTATGGTCATGTTGAACTTCTCGCCCGGATTCAGTCGATAGATCCAGCGACCGGATTGATCCTGATAGTCACGGATGCCCAGCGGGCCCCACGAGAGCAGATAGCGAGTGTCATAGCCGTTAGCCAGATCCGGGGCATTCTGCGCCACGTCGACGTTGCACCACGGATGCGTTACGGTGGAGTCGTCGGGGTCGACTTGCGGCGCGACGGTATCGATACTGGCAACCTTGATCTGGTCGAAGTCGAACTCACGATTACTGAGCACCTGATATTTGCGCTCGTCACCGAGTGGGGTGCCAAAGCGGCGAGTCCATGACATCGGACTTGTTGCATCGCAGTACTCGGCCCAGGCCGGACCGTAGTCCAGCGTCACATCACCGTTGGAGATCCACCAGTTGAAGGAGGTGCGCAGCCGGGGATTCGGCCCGCGAATGACGCGCGTACCGGTCACATGCGCGCAGGTAAACGGGCCACTGGTCTGTTGCGGCGGACGGCCGTCATTATCGGCAATCCAGGCCACGTCGAGCGGGACCAGAATCGTGTCGCCTTCAGCGTTGACCTCGGTGGTGGACTTAAGAAAACCACAGATGTCGTCGGTGTATTCCTGCGTACCGTTGGTTTCGCCGACGTCCGCATCAACATAAAGTCCGACGAAAAGATTCTTCAGGAAGTTGGAAGCGATGTTTTCAATCTCATAATCGATGAGAATGAAGTCTTCGGCAAAGGCCTGACTGAAAGAATAGGACGTCTGCGTTACCTTGATGCCGAGCGGGCGGTGCGGACCATCCGTCGGATCCTGCGTCACGTAGAAGGGATCGCGCAGCGTATCGGACATGACCGCGAGAAAGTCCTGATCTGAAACAGCGTCCTCGCTATAAACCGGTTCTCCGTAGCAATTGCTTGCACCGGGCCGGTTCGATCGCTCGATGATGCGATTAATGTCGCCTTCACCGGGCCAGAACTCGTTGATGTCGGCCAGCCAGCCGTCCAACCCCATACTGACGCGTTTCGTTTCAAAGCCTTCTTCGACGATCAATGCTCCGATCCAGAGTCCGCCTTGAAACAAATATTGAACGTCGCTCCCGCACGGATACTCGCACTGCGGAGCCCAGTTTCCCGGAGGACACGGATCCGAAAGCGCGGTGGTTCTGCCTTGACTGTCGTTACCGAAGTAACCGTAGTTCGTGAAGTTCATGCATATCTTGCCCTTGTCATGAACCCGGTTTTCGGTGCGCGGATTTGCAATCGCCGTTCTCACCGGTCCGCGATAGGGTAAATCGGGTCCTGTGAAAGCGTAAGCGGGATGGGTAAAGAGCAGGCTCAACCCGCAAGCCGTGCTAAGCACGAGGCTCACGAGCGATGTTACTCTATTGCTTAGTTGAGATTTCATCTTGCGGCCAATTCCCGATTAACCAACCGCGAAAGACCAACCGAGCCTCCGCGAGGTCCGCCGTAGGCACCCATATCGTTTCGCGTGCCATTCGCGTCGTTGTAGATCGGATCGGGATTCCCAGTATCGATGCACGGCGATCCGTCGGCAAGATGCAGGTCGTTCGCACTGATAAAGGCGGGCGGGCTGCTGATGCCGTTGCGGACGCTGATCGTATCCGGGCTGAGATTCCGATTGCTGCCGTCTTCGGTGTAGTTGCCCCAGAAATTGTTGTAATCGAGATACGGAATCGACTGCTGCGTCGCATAGATTCCGAACCGATAGCATTCGGTCACAATGTTGTTCTGCAGAACCGGGCGGCACTGATTGTCCAACTGAATGCCGTAATATCCGCACTTGCGGAAAACGTTGTTGATGAGCGTCGGTCGCGCAAAATCCCGGCAGACAATCGCGCTGGTCGAACAAACCTGAACAATCGAGTTCGTGACGAACACATGATCGCCACCGCGCACAATTGAGATACCCCGCCCTTTGGATCGGTCGATGAAGCAGTTGCGCACGGAAACTGGACTCTCCACGGTCTCAATCGCATACTGTCCGCAATCGAGGAAGTCGCAGCTATGGAAGGCCACCGAGTCCGCCGCCTGTTTGGTCTCAGTCGAGACGTTGACTCCGTAATTGAATCCGCGCTCGAACTTGCATCCTTCAAAAATGACGCCCGGCTTGTGCACGTCTACGCGGTCGTAGTCGACGAACTCGCAGTAGTGGAATTCGGAGGGCTGGTACCACTCTCCGGGCCGCCGTTCGAGGCTGTCGACCTGAAAAACCCGCAGACCGCCCCAACGATCCTGACTCACCTGTTGGCACGGGCAAACATGAATCGGCGACTCGGCCGTACCCTGGGCCAGCAGGCGACCGAACACTTCAATATTGAAGTATCCGGTCGTCTCGATGCGCACTCCCGGTTCAATCGTCAGGATCTGCCCGGCATCGACCCGCAGGTGGCAGGACATGCGATACGTTTGACCGCTTGCGAGCACTCCTGCCACGACGCCCCTCAGCTCTCCCGCACTTTGGATGTATGGCACCGTGCCCATGTCCGCTCGTGTGCCGTCGCCGTCCAGGTCAATTCCCGTCGGACCGGCGTCGATGCACGGCGAGCACGATTGCAGGCTGAAATCGTCGAGATCGGGCGCGGTAAACAAGGGCGGCAGCTCGATGTTGAAATTCGCGTCGCAACTGTCGAGGTTGCTGTTAAGCTGCGTTGAGACCCCCCATCGCGTGCTGTCGTAGCCCATCAGGAATGCAATCGAGCTGTTGTCGGAGACATTGTTGTACTCGACATGAATTCTGTCGAGGTCCACCAGCGTATCCGCGCGGACCGCCGAAGCATCGTTCTCGGTAATGATGTTGAAGCGAACGGCCGGCTGCGACTCCGATCCGGAAATGAAAACGCCGTTATTCTGGTTGAAGTATATGACACAGCGCTCAATCGTCGGACTGCAGTTCACGATGGAGAGCATACCGCGATAATTCTGCGCATCGCGGCCGCGTTCGGAAAGCGTATCGATGTCGAAGTAGGCGCCGTAGGTAAACACACAGTGCTTGAAGACTGACTCACCGACGGAGTCCGGATTGCGCAGTTTGAATCCTCTCCACTGACCGAAATCGCGATCGACAAAAGCGGTGGTAAACGTGATCGGGTCGACGGTGGAGCCTTCAGCAATGACTCTCCCCTGAACGTCCACCCACCACAAACCGTCAAAGATGAATTCCGTGCCGGGTTGAATGGTCACCGTCTTGGTGGAATCAATAATCCAGTCCGCCTTAATCAACCACGGACCTTCGGGATTCGGACCGATTGTCACCTGGCTGCTGCTCCAGTCGATCCCGTGCACGCCGCTGGAATCGACGAGCAGGACTCCATCCCGTTTCGGGACGAACGGTTCCGGCGGATTTGAAATGATGTCAGCGCAACCGGCTACCAGGGCCAGCAATCCGACAAAAATGCTGAGAGGAACGAGTTTCATCATAGGTGAAGATGCTCTCCGACTCGGGATAGCGATGATCGCGCATCAATGACGGTTTCCCGCCTGCGCAGTAAAGCTCGCGCCGTCTCCGCACGGCGAGAGTCGGAGCGAGCCTGCAATTTAGAAGTTGAGGGCCATGTGCAGAATGATCTGCCGCGGCGGATAGTAGTTTCTCGGATTGTGGTCGGCGTCTTTGCCCAGGTTGCCGTCATCCCGCGCGTCGATATTCTTCTCGTGCGAAGAGTCGTGGGAGTTGCCGGTCTCGGCAAACAGCGTGCGGACGTTGCGGCGATTGAATACGTTGTAGATTTCCACGCCGGTCGTCAGCTTGAGACTCTTGGCGACCTGCCAGAATTTGTCGAATTTGAAGTCGGTTGTGGTCTGGTGCGGATAGCGCGCCGAATTTTCGAGAATCAAGTTCGCCGGCTTGCCGACCGTATAGCTGGAGGGTGTGTAAGGTTGACCCGACGCATAGGAGTATTCAATCGTCGCGAGCCAGTTCGAGGGCCAGGTAACTCCGAACCAGTGCGGTCGGTCCTTTTCACGCGCCGTAATCGTCAGATACCCTGAGACTTTGTGCGTTTGATCCCAGCCCAGCGGATGCTCATCACGATTCTCTACCCGGTTGTTCTGCCTCTGCAGCAGGCCCTCCGACGCAGCGGACTCCTTACCGAAGGCATACGAGAAGTCGTAGTTGCCTTTGATCGCCCAGCGGTTGGAGAGTTTCTTTTCGAGTGAGAATTCAAATCCGCGAGCGCGGCCATAGCCGAGATTGAAATAGCGGTTCAGCGTAATCGGTCCTTCCCGCTGCTCGACCGTACCGATTTGATTGTAGACGTCGCGGTAGTAACCGGCAACGTCGACGACCCAGTCCTCGGTGAATTCCGTGTTCACACCGACCTCGTAGGAGACGGTCTTTTCGTATTCAAGATTCGGATTTCCGATCAGCGTGTTGGGCGCGATATTCGCGGTTGCGCTGCGGTAGAAATACTCGAAGGACGGACTCTGGTAGTAATGACCGTAGTTGAAATAGAGCTTCGCCTTCAGCGTAATCGGATGCGAAATACCGAGTCGTGGGGCGATCACGTAACGGCCGCGATCGGCCAGCAAAGCACCGGGCTGACCTTTGTCCACCTGAGTCTGCAAGTCCTGCAGAAAATCGTCGTCCTGAATAATGAAGTCGCTGCGAATTCCGGCTCGCACGATCAGACCCTCGAATTCCATCTTGTCCTGAAAGTAGAGCGCACCTTCCACCGGCTGGTGATCATAGAAATCGCGCACCGCACCGCGTCCATAGAACGGCGCATCTTCGGGCAGCGGAACATCGGGATTGTTGTAGGGCTGGTCGGCCTCCTGAATCGACTGCATTTGCAGATCGCGGAAGCGCAGCTCAATGCCGGACTTGAGTTCGTGATATTTGTTGACCTGCGAAGTCAAATCACTGGTGAGCGACCACTCCTTGGCACTGCGGTCCTGCCAGAAGGATTGCGCATCCCACCAGCCCGGATTCAGGAAATTATCCGTGAGTGGATCTTCCACTCCGTTATTGTTGTAATCCGCGAACCACTCTTGACCTTCCTGCCAGGTAAAATCGGGGAAGTTCGCGATGGGCAGCGCCTCGTCGTGGAGCGTCCGGTTCCGCCACTGTGAAATTTGGATGCCAAGGGCGGCATAGTCCGGCACCGGCGACAAGTTCGGATTAAATTGCAGATAGCGCGCGTAGGCGTTGCCGTCGTCGTCCTGGGCAAAACCCATATTGATCCACTCAGCGCCGAAGTTACGAATACCAAGCCGCACGTCCTCCCAGGTATACAGCACCGGGTAGCGCGGATCCATGCCGAACGCGGTATCCGCCCAGAACGTGAACATTTCGTATTCATCGAAGGCATTGTTCGGCCCATCGTACTGTCCGTTGGGAGTCGGCGTCTGGAAGACCTGGCGCGGAATAAACGGACTGACATACGATGACGGGAGGTCCCACCAACGCTCTCCGGGGTTCCAAACTCCATCGTATATGCCGTTATCATCAGGCTCATCGAGGAACGGTTCTCCGGTGTCATTCCACATGTCGCCGTCCTGGAAAGGCTCCGGTACGTCGGGATCATCTTCATTCATCGCATAAAGGTCTTTGCGATCAATGTAGCCGTTTCGGTTTTTGTCGTCGTAGCCTTCGCTGTATTCGGATCCACGATCGTACATTCCGTTGCCGTTTGCATCCTGAAAGCGCTCGCCGTCCCACTGGCCGTTGTTGTTCCAGTCCTGCTCCGTTAGCTGCGGTTCAGCGGGATCCCATCGGCCGTTACCGTTAAGATCCGTGTATGGGTCCCATGGGTCCCACACCCCAAGATTATTTACACCATTGGGATTGGCGCGGTCGATCCACGGTTCGGCACCGTCGTACTGGCCGTTGCCGTTCAGGTCAACCCAATCTTCGCCCCGGTCCCACTGGCCGTTGAAATTCAGGTCTTCGTAACCTTCGCCGGCGCCATCATATTGCCCGTTGGAATTGGCGTCGATGTAGCCGTCAAAATAGCCGTTGTTATCGGAGTCGGTCGCGCCCTGTTGCAGCGTATTGATGTCTTCGACGTCCGTTGCGAGCGTGAACTGATCCGGGTCCTTGCCGCGGGGACGGACTTTGGTTTCAGTACGGAAGTTGCCGATCTTGATTTCGTAGAATGTCGACTTGGAAACCTGATGCGACCATGCGAGGCTGACGGATTGGCGCGTCGTCTTGGAATATGGACGGTTGGCGACATTATACTTGTATTGCCAGCCGTAGTTTCCGTCGATCGCAGCTTCGCCGTCGGGATAGACGTCCCAGATTCCGAAATCGCGCGTATAGGACAGATTGAATTTCCGTTTCGGATCGACCTGATAGGTCAGTTTGAAAAAGCCGGAGTAGTCGTTGTTCTGTCGCTCGGGAAGATCCCAGCCCATGCCGAGGTAGTCGCTGTCGTCGCGATTGATCGCGTAGGGGGTGTAGGTATTGGTCAGCTTGCTGGAACCGGAGGCAAAGAAACTAAGTTTCTTGTTCCCCAGCCACCGGCCGACAAACGGCACGGGACCGGAGAGCGCATAGTCGTACTGATCGGTATCGAAGCTGTAGGTCTTGAATGCGCGATCGGTGCGCCACTCGAAGGTACCGGTGTAGTCGGTCATCGAGCCTTCCGGAGTTGTCACGTTAATGAGCGCCGCCTGAAAGTTGCCATAGCGCGCATCACCGCCGGTCAGCACCTCGACCTCTTCGACATTCAGGGCGTTCAGGTTCAGCAGTCGCTTCGAACTGTTCACGAGGGGATCGCGGTAATTCACTCCATCTACCTGGATCAGCACCTCGTGTTCGCGACCACCACGAACGTGAATCGCGCCTTCCTGA
Source organism: uncultured Alphaproteobacteria bacterium (assembly GCA_964529255.1). Lineage (GTDB taxonomy): Bacteria > Electryoneota > RPQS01 > RPQS01 > RPQS01 > CAZVXJ01. Next base: position 7,188 of record CAZGVT010000086.1, read on the forward strand.
TCGATTTTGATGCCCGGCTGTTTGGTCAGCAGGCCTTTCAGATCAGAAACGGCGCGAGTTTCAAAGTCTTCTTTGCCGAAGCGTGTTTCCTTTGTCGAAACGTCAAGCTGAACGTTCGGCTTGCGGTACTCCGTAATCTCGGAACCGCCGAGCTCGATCGCCTCGCTGACCAGCGTACAATTCAGCGGCGTCGTCTTGTCACCGCTAACCTCGACTTTCGTAATCGTCTGCTGCGAGTAACCGACGGCGGAAATTCTGATTGTGTACGTGCCCGGCTGCACATTCTGGACAATGTAGAAACCATCGTCATCCGCGGCCGCACCTTGGCTGGTCTCGACAATCTGAACGGCTGCACCGAGCACCGGCTCATTTTCAGTGTCGATGATTGTTCCGGAGATCTTTCCCGTTGCGGCCCAGGCCGCAATCGGAACGATGGTTGCGAGGAGGACGAGTAGGGAGGCAAAACGCCTGCGTGTTGAAATCATCATCTGTTCTCCGCTGTTGGGCCGCTCAAGAGAGCCTGCAACAAAACAGGTCTTAACAAGTCAGATGGAGGGGATAGGGTTAGACAAAAAACAAAAAGTCAAAAGGCGACAACAGACAAGAGACCTTAACACCGTTGTCATCCTGAGGGCCGCTCTCCTGAATTTTGCGGCCCGAAGGATCTCTGCTACCGTTCCGCCGAGCGGGGTGCCCCCGCCCTGCCGGAACTCATCGTTACATATTCTGCACGATTTCCTCGGCGAACTCCGAGGTTTTCAATTTCGTGGCGCCTTCCATCTGCCGGTGCAGATCATAGGTCACACGCTTCCTGGAGATTGCGCCCTCGATGCCGCGAACAATGGCATTGGCAACTTCTTTCCAGCCGAGATATTCGAACATCATCACCCCCGAGAGGATCACCGAACCGGGATTAATGACGTCCTTGTCGGCATACTTGGGCGCCGTGCCGTGCGTGGCCTCGAAGACTGCAAAGAAATCAGAAATATTGGCCCCCGGCGCGAGTCCCAACCCGCCGACCTGAGCCGCGCACGCATCCGAAAGATAGTCGCCGTTCAAATTCGGTGTGCATAACACACTGTACTCATCCGGACGAAGCAGAACCTGCTGAAACATGGAATCGGCGATGCGATCTTTGATGATCACTTTGCCCGCCGGCGCGACCCCATTGTACTTCTCAGTCACCTCGGCTTCGGTCACGGTGTGGTCTGCAAATTCAGTCGCGGCACATTCATAGCCCCAGTCACGAAACGCACCTTCGGTGAATTTCATGATGTTACCTTTATGCACGAGCGTGACGGACGGCAGCTTCTGTTCGATGGCCCAGCGGATGGCCTTGCGGACAATTCGGTGGGATCCGGTCTTGGAAATCGGTTTGATTCCGATACCGGAATCGCTGCGAATCTTCTTCCCCATTTGAGTGCTGAGGAACTCCAGCACTTTTTGGACTTCGGGAGTGCCTGCCTTCCACTCGATGCCTGCGTAGACATCCTCCGTATTCTCACGGAAGATGATAACATTCAGATTTTCAGGATGTTTGACCGGCGCGGGCACGCCGGAGAACCAGCGCACGGGCCGCACACAAGCATAGAGATCGAGCACCTGCCGGAGGGTGACATTCAAAGAGCGGATGCCGCCACCGACGGGTGTGGTCAGCGGTCCCTTGATCGCCACGATGTACTCTTTAATAGCGGTCAGAGTGTCATCGGGCAGCCAGACATCTTTTCCGTACACTTGAGTGGATTTCTCACCGGCGTAGACTTCGAACCACTCAATTCTTTTCTTGCCTCCGTACGCCTTCAGGACGGCACTGTCAAACACATGGCGGCTGGCCTTCCAAATATCGCGTCCGGTGCCGTCGCCTTCAATGAACGGCAGAATGGGGTCGTCGGGCACGACGAGGCGGTCGCCCGACACAGTAATTGCGTGTCCCTGCTTGGGCGCAGAGAGCTTCTGATAGGATGCCACGGGATATAAGCAAGTAGCTGATTAAAGGGGTTGCGTGGAATTGCGAGGCCGTCAACCGGCAACGGCAGCGGGTGGCGAAATGATTTGGCCGCGAAGGGCAGTCGGGAGTGCGCACGTTGGGAGCCTCAAGGTTAACCGCATCTTAACGCACTTAACGAAGATAAAAAACTTTCTCTCGAATGTCAACTCATGAGACACATAATCAGCAACTTGGCTCAGGACAAGGCCGCATGATTGTGCAGACAGATGGACAAAACACCGACGGGGAGTCGGTGTCTTGGCTGTGGACTCGATCGTATCCGAGACAAGGCGACGCCGTGCCGAGATCGGTCCGAGAGGGGTAGTTGGGCAGTGAAACTTATCTGCCATGTATTGTTACGGATAACAGGAGACCCGGACGATCTGCTGTTTTTCGAGTCGGCCGTGCACCCATACCGCTGGTGAACCACAACACCGGGGAAAGTACAGTCAGCGTGATGAGAGACCGGCGGGCCTCCTGTTATCCGCGAATGTCGCTCCGTTGCCGTTCATGTTTAGCCGCGCGAGGAGTCGGGCAACGGAGTTTTAATCCCGGAAGGGCCGGGGATGGAAGGCAAGTGGCGGCCTTCCGCACTTGCATAATGCAATGTGCAGGCCAATCGAGTAATATATTTAATAACAAAGTCTTACAATTACGGATGGCAGCGTGATACAGTGCAAAGTTTATATGCTGTGTGCGCATTTTAGTAATTGTGCAGTGAAACACGCGCACATTAGCAGTTTTTGAGTGCATTATTGTCCAATTTGGACGCAATATGGGTAATTAGGAGCGCAAATCGGCTCGGGAAACGCACTGCAGTCCGCGCAAACAGTGCAAAAACTGTAATGGCACGCCAAATGACGTGCCTTTTTGCGAAGATTGCTGTACAAGTCCTAAGCGGAGGCAGCTGCTCGCCGGCGAGGCATTTCTCTCGCTGCCCCGCCGCCGGACTCCGGTGATCTTTCAGGCGCGAAAACGGAAGACGCGCCTTCAAGATGACAAGTGTTGCGCGGTCACTGATTGGAATAGGCTGGCCGCGAGTCGAAGCGGAAAACACTCCCGGTTGTCACCCTGACGCTCGCTCTTGTGGCGGTGCGGGCGGAAGGGTCACAGAGAGGTGTTTTCATCGAGGTGTGCTCAGCTCGGCTGAGCCTCCCGGCTTACCTCATCAGAACCATCTTCCGTGATAGGCTGAGCCCGTCCACTTGAAGCCGGGCGAAGTAGACTCCGCTCGCTAGACCGGCAGGCTCGAACCTCCGGACATGTACACCGGCCCGAAAGCGCTCGCCATCCACGAGCCTCGCCACCTCCTGCCCGGAAACATTAAAGATCGCCAGCCTCGCCTCTCCCTCTCTCGAAAGTTCAAATACGATAGTCGTGGTCGCGTTAAACGGATTCGGGTAGTTCTGGTGGAGCATGATCGTTGCCGGCAGGGCTACCGTGGGCGCACCGCGATTCCCGGAGCCCAGCGGATACCCCGTCGAGTCCGCATGGAGCACGGGCCAAAAGGGATTACCCAGCGGCAGGGTCGGAATCTCGAGCACCGGAATTCTCTGATAGATGACCGGATTCAGCGTCGCCGTGCCCTCATTCTGCGGCAACCCACCGGCATCGAGATCGAGCACATATTGCATATGCAGGTAGCCGACTCCGTCCGAGTACGTCACCCGTTCGGCGATGGAAATATCGCGTTCACTCAGGCTGCCCGGCGGTG
>CAZGVT010000087.1:0-5050 GCA_964529255.1 uncultured Alphaproteobacteria bacterium
GGACGGTCCGGTCTCACGCGCACGTCAATCGGAAATGCTGAGAAACAGGCCGGCAGCTCATGAAAGGGGGTTATCGATCCAATAACACACGGCGTAACGTCCTCAATGGACACACTTACCGTCTGCGGCTGCAGATCTCCGCTCTCTCCGTAGGCGGTGAAGCGAAAACTGTATTCCCCGGTTTGCCCGTCCGCCAGCATTTGGCCGTTGATCTGCCGGGTGAATCTGCCGTCATTCGGAACGATATCCTGTGACGGTGACCTTGCATAGTCCGGTCCCCACAATGAGCCGTCGCTTCCGTCATCCAGCAAGGCAAACCCGGAATGCGGATCTCCGAGCGGGTAGAACACTTCGCACCAGATGGAGTCGATGGCCACGCCCTCTCCGCTGATCTGCACGGCATAGGTATACCATTCATCGAAATTCGCCAGAAGTTCAGCGGGCGCGGAGACGATCCGCATGGTTGCAGAATCTTTCGGCGGCTCAGGATCATCTTCACACCCCGCAAGCGCGAATATACCCAATCCGATCAGCACACACAGCCTTTTCGTCATGGCACATCCTGTTGACTGAATCTCGCAAGCCACAACCCATGTCGCAATCCGCGCTCGCTTACCATCGCTTCCGCGGTCTGAACCACATCATAAATTTCCTCAAGCAGTACCGTGCCGGCATGAATGAACCGGCCTCTTCCGCTGGGCATTCCCGGCAGGCTCTGAAGTTCGAGCGAACTCCTTCCGCCAAACCTGTCGACGGCGGACTGCAAATCCTCTCGCGAGAGAAATGTGCCGCCCACCAGAGTCGGATCGTATTTTTTCAGCCCGCGTTTCAGAATAGCAAGACTGACGGGAGTTCCTCCGACCAAGGTCCACGGCAAGCCCCTGCGGGCGACCATACCACCGATAAGACCCGGCAGCCGTTCGCGTAGATGCTCGCGCAGCGCGCTGACTTCCGCCGCCGTCGGCGGATCGTTCTGAAAAAACTCGTTGGTGAGATACACGGCCCCGATGTCCATGCTGGTCGATTGCACGGGTTCAGCGCCGCGGCCCTCGATGACTTCCGTGGACCCTCCGCCGATATCGATCACTCCGATCGCTTCACTCGGAAAAATCTCGCGGCTCGAAATCGCACCGGCGTAGGTCAGTGCGGCCTCATCGCGTCCGGAGAGCAGCTCAATCTGCAAATGAAGTATGTCCTGTACTGCCTGCACAAACTCCGCGCGGTTCGTTGCCCTTCTCATGGCTGCCGTGCCGCAAATCGCAAACGCTTCCGCTCCGGCTCTGCGAAAGTCCCGCACGATTTCATTCAGCAGATCCACATTGAGCGCAATAATCTCCTGCGGAAACCGGTTCGCGTCCCGTAACGAATCCCCCAGCCTGTTGTGCGTCAGGTGGTCCTTGTGCACGACCAACTCGCCGTCCTGCAACTCCGCAAGCAAGGCAAGAGTCGTGTTCGATCCTACGTCAATCGCTGCAGCAATCATCCGGTACTACCCGCGAATGGCGATATTCACCTGGATTCCGAATTCAAAAAGTCGCGAGCCGCTGTCGCGAATCTCATCTTTGGTGGACTGGAATTGCACGTACGCCTGGCCCTGCACCGTGTTCGAAAAACTGTAGGTCATCCGCGGTTGCAGCGACCAGGAAGTTGTCTTGGAAGACGGACTGAACCGGTCGGTCGAGGCGCTTTCCGTGCGCTCCTGACTCTGCGTCCGGTAATCCATGTTCAGCGACAACGTCGTCTGATTCTGCAACCGCATCGCGCTGAACCAGAGAATCGGCAAGCGGAAACCGGTTCGCACAGAGTAGCTCACCGTTGCGGTGATCTGCTGATCGGATCCCCGGCTGCGGTTCTGCAAGCGCACACCGTCGGAAAATGTGCTCGATGTATTGTATCTGATTTGCGATTCGAATCCGGCTCTCCACGAGAGATTGACGCCCATCAGCGGATTCCACTGCCGTGTGTAATCGCGATTCTCCACATTCGACGCGGCGCCCGTCCAGTTTTCGCGGACCTTGCTTGCAAAGCCACTGGTAAGCGATGCGGATTCAACGGCCTTGCCAATAAAACCGATCTTCTCCAGACCGGAAAGATCGGCGGCAACGTCGGCAAAGGGAATCGCCAAACCGTCCGTCTTGCTCGCGGCCGAGTCGCTGATGATAATCTTGCGTGGCAGCCAGAACGTGGTCTCTTCGTTACTTCCGGTTGTCGAAGTTTGATTCCCCTGGCTCTCGTTTTGCGATTGCCGATTGGAATAATTCAATGTAAACCGGAGCGCCGATGTTACCCGAAGTCCCGAACGAGCCGTCATGGTTCGATCCCGTCGAACCGTCTCCGGCGAGACATACGTGGTCGAGGTTGATTGACGCCTTCTCGGAGGGCCCGGATCATCGCTGAGTCCAAGCTGGTACTGCGGATCGGCGTCGAAACCATTGGTTCCGCTGATTGAGTGTGCCTTGGTTTGATCGTAACTCAAGGCAATCGGATCCAGCGTTGTCAATGCGAACCGCAGGGGCGCGAACACCGTTGACATTCGCTGTCCGAATGACGGTCCACGTGGCTTCTCCGGTGCGGGCGCCGCATTTCCCAACGAATCCACCGCTCCGGCGGTCGTGTCGGATTCGGCCATCTCGTCCGGTGGCGCACCTCGCCCGGGTCGTTGCGGTGGCTTATCAAACGGTTCCGGTGGCCGACCGGGTCTCTCGCCCGGTTTATCCAAACCTTCGAATCCTTCCATCCCCGGAAGCTTGTCTTCGCCTTCAAATTGGCCCGCACCTCGTCGCTCTTCCTCTTCGCGGGGATCGCGCGGACGGCCGTCGCGACCTCGACCGCGATCTCGCGGTCCCCTTCCTCCTCCGCCGCCGAATATCGAACGGAAATCAAGCTGCAAATCCGCACTGATGTTCTGCTGATTCCCCATCGACTCGCTGCTCTCTTGCGTGAAGCTGCGCTTGTTCCAGTTGAACTGCGATCCATAGCTGAGGGTCGGCCGCAGCCATGACGCGAGCTGTGGATTGTAGGTGGTGTTTACCTGCTGCTGAATATCGGTATTCTGACCCACATCAAGCTTGGTCAGGTCCGACCAGTCTTTTCTCAACACAAAGGTCGTGTCGACAATCGAGTCCGGATTCGCCGGATCGTATATCGGCACCGCGTCGGGGAGAAACTGCCCGCGAATCGTACGACCGGCTTCGATGCTCACGGTATTGAACGGATCGAATCCGAGTGTGAATGCGCGCGAATTTCCGAAACTCTGCGATTGTACCTGCGTGCCGCGCGCTCGACCCGGCAGCGGTTTCTGTTTTGAGAAGGCGTCACGTTGATCGGCACGGAACTGCGCACCGAGTCGCGTCGGCTTGTAATAGATCCTCGGACTTCCGAGAAGACTCAGCACCGGCACGCGCTTGGTCCAAAACAACGGAGCAATGCCGCGCCCTTTCGCCGTCGGGAAACTGTAACCCAGCGTGGCGCCTTCCTGCTTGTTCGTGCTGCGTTCCGTCTGAAAATCGGTGCGCTCGTCGCGGGTCTGATCGTATCCCGCCGAGATTTTTTCCAGCGACCAGCGCACCAGCGGATTGGGCGAATTTCCACCCTTCGAGTAGCGAATCGTGAAGTTCGTCGTCGTCTGCTTCGCCTGAATGGAATCCCGCAACACATCGGAAATCGACCCCGGATCAATCCGCGTATCCGTGCCCGGAACGTAACGCGGAATCGAGCGACTCTGGGAGTGCGTAATCGTCAGCGGAAGTTGGAAGCCCCAACGGTCTATCGCGAATTTGTGCAGATTCACGGTCAAATTTCCGCGCATGGCCTGCGAACTTTCGTTGGTCCCCACGCGGGTGTTCACATTGTGGAAATCCGCATCGCGCTGGCTGTATCCCGCCGCGATCGAGGCGAAATCGGCCAATCGCAACGTTGTGTTCAATTCCGCCGCCGTGCCGGGATCCTTGTAAATATCCGAAACGCGCAGCTCATCCACCCAGATCTGATCGCCCTCCCTGACACCGCTGCGCTTGGACCACTTGATGACGCCGAGCGCGATGAATCCGATGCGCGACAGCGTCGGCGATCCACTGATCACCAGACTGTCGCCGGGATCGTCTCCGAACGGCAGCGCGTATCTCTGCGTGGCGCTCTGCAATTGCGAATCGGCGAAGGCGATGGTCCGGCGCGCATGCAGGTCGGACAAGTCGTTCATCGCCACGTCGATGGTATTGCGCTCCACGTCCCAATCCGGATGAACCAGCAGCGAAATGTCGTAGTAATTATTCTCGATTGCCGCGTAGTTCTGGCCGAGCCGCAACACCAACTGATAGGTGTTGTCCGGGAAATCTCGCGGCTCTTCGCCGCCGCCGTGCACAAACATCTTCAGCCGTTTATATTCGAGCAGGCTGATGTCGTCATACAGGTTTTTGGCGACAAAAAACGTATCCGGTGCGATTCTGCCGTCGCTCGTGGTGCCGCCCAGCGCTTCGATATTCAAAACGAGCGACTGCTCGCGCTGTCTGAGCTGAGTGATCGGATCGACTTCGCCCTCAACCCCCGGCGGGCTTTCATACCCCGGATTCTCATGCGAGTTGATTACGGCAGGGGATATCCATTCGGTCGAGTCACCGTCAAGGAATTGCGCCAGCCATTCGTTGGACACGATGTCGTTTTGTACAAGCTGAATCTTTGTCCGGCGCGAGACGCCTGTGACATACATACGCGCCCAACGGATGTTCGTGATGCTGGGACTTCTGACGGCGCGCACAATGCTGGTGTCTTCCGTGCTCAGCGGAATCCGAAACAGCCGCCAGCCCTTGTCCTCGAAAGTTCCATCCGGCTGGCCGCCAACGATATATTCGCTGAACTGCGACAGCCGGATCTTGAATGAAAAATAAGAGTTGTTATTGTCCAGGATGTCGTTATTGAACAAATCTTCGGTATCCGGATAGCCGCCGCCTTCGTCGTTGCGATTGCCCTCCGTGCCGTTGATTTCGTTATACGAACCGCTTCCCGACTCGTACCCCCAGTCGTCATCGGAGGGAATCGCCGCGTGCGCTTCGCC
>CAZGVT010000087.1:5060-10846 GCA_964529255.1 uncultured Alphaproteobacteria bacterium
TCCAGCGCCTCCTGGACCGTCCCCGGCTCGTTCTTGCTGGCAATGCACAGAACGATGCCGCGATGGTACAAGTCGAGCACGCGGCGCTGGAAGGCCGTAAAGGCGCTGCCCGGATAATCGGGCCCGAGGGCGATGCCGTCCAATCCGACGTCTTCCTCCGGCGAGAGTACGCCGTTGCCATATTCGCGGGTCGGCTCGGTCGCTTGTTGACCGGGCTCGGGCCGATCTTCGGAATCCATGCGGCCGTTGGGGATGACGTCTTCCGATATCTCGCCAAGATCGACCACCAGCGTAGGGTAGTCGTCCGCAGCGGAATCCGTGAATTGAATCCAAAATTCGAGAAATTGCGCGCGGGACTGATCTGCATAACCCTCGCCCAAGTAACGCATGATCCCGCCCCAACTTCGCCGCACGGAGTCTTCATCGGAAAGAGCCGGGGGCGTATACTCCAGCACCAGCGACTGCAAGGTCTGCGCGACTTCGTTGTTGGTCTCCCGCTTCGGAAAGACATCCTGAACGTCGACCTGATTTTCCGTCGGATTGTACCAGACCAACTTGCCGCGTCGCGGAATGACCTCGCGCTCCGACGAGTCGGGACGTGAGGCCAGCGACCATTGCCTCCTCAGCAAGCCAATTGGAGAGGATCTCCGCGATCCCTCGAAATCATCGAGGTAAGCCAGGCCGTTGTAGTCGCCGGTTCGGTCGTTCTCAATGGAATTCGGATTCGGATAGACTTTCGCGATCTCGCCTTCAATTTGCAGATCCGAGGGAGCCTCCGTCTTGACCAGTGGAATCGCATCTACGACGCGCGTCAGGAAATTTGGCTTGAACCTGAGATTTGTATTTGCATCGTAGAGCGTATTGCGGATCGGTTCGCTCCCCACGCGTACGCGACGGTCAAGCGTCTTTTCGTTCAAGTGGAGGACCATACCGCCGACATAGCTATCCTCCCACAGCTCGTACTCCGCGCGAGCTCCGAGCAGCGTCTTCTTGTCCAGCTGGAAAAACTGCCCGGATTCATAGGTGATTTCGAGGTTCGCACCCGGAGCTTTTGCGGCTTCATTCAGAATGCGCAACTCCCCGGAGAGATAGTCAATCGAATAATCGAGCCCGCGCGTGAGCGGTTGGCCGTTCAGCTTGACTTCTTCAGAACCCTCAAGCACCAGCGCACCGAGACGATACACCGACGAGACTCCTTTGGACTCGGCAAGAAATCTCCAGCGCTGGCCCTGCTGACCGTGTTGACTGACCGGAACCGTGTACAAATAGTCGGCACGGGAATTCGCGCTGTCTCCGGTTTCGACGAAATTCCACTGCGGCTGCGGAATCTCATTCGGATCCGGATTCGGCGAATCGATAAACCCCGTGGGCGCGAACGGTGTCAGATCCAGAAAGTGCAGCTCGCCGTGCGGGGAATCAAATACGGCCTGCACATTGTCCACCTGACCATCCGGTGTGGAGGTGCCCTGTCCCTCGAGATCAAGCCAGAAATACGTCAGGTAAGTCTCGCCGTCACCGAGCGGCGGCCCGGTCTCCGGTTGACCGCCCTGATTCAACGAGCGCTCGATGGTCAGCTTGAAATTATTCGGATCAATCGATGAAGCGCCGAGCGAGTACACATGTCTGAACATCAGATTCCACGTGGAGTCCGCAGGCTGTGGATTTCGCGGTCGCAAGAGTACGAGGGCAAGCGTGTCCAGCGATGCGTTGATGGTGCCGAATGTGTCTCCGCCGCTCGTCGTGAACGCGCAAGCCAGCATTTGCCCGCTCGGCACCGCCTGCCTGAGACGGACGTAGCCGAGATTCTGCTCGACGTCATAATCCTGGCTTCGGATCAACTTCCGCCAGATTCCCGTGGCGTGATTCTGATCCGACGGGAAGGAATCCGAAGCCAAACTCTCGACGTCGAACAACGCGGCCGCACGGCCAAAAATTTCGGTTTCCGATTGAGTCGTCGTGCTGACAAAAAGTTCGATATTCTCAATCTTGTGCAGCGAGGTGTCATAGGCGATGACGTGCCGGCGATTGAAATACAGCCGGTAGTTGTTCCGGAAGTTGATATACCGGTTTTCCTCGTCCGACCGATCCGTTATCCAGAAATAGACGTCCTTCAGGAAGTCTTTTTCCGAAAAGGGATAAATCTGCTGTTCCTGATTCGGCGTCCGGCGATTTTTCTGTCCACGCTCAAGCGAGGCGATACCCGTGAGTTTTACCGGGCCGACTTTCGCTTCAGACTTGAGTCCAAAGAGGCCGGTGTTTCGCCCGGAAAAAGTTGCCAGCCGGGTGCCGAGATTCAACGCAACGTTTCCCGCTTCCACCTTCTGGATTATCTCGTCTTCATCGCCCGTGTACGTCAGCTTGAGCGAATTCTGAAAATCAAGAATACGCTCCGAGTCCTGATCCACCTTGACCTCCACTTTCTGGCCGACCTTTCCCGTAATCGAGAACTGTTGAGCCATGTCGATGTGGAAGCTCGTGTTCGTGTTTCGAAGGTTAGCCGCCTGGGTCTCGTCGAACTTCTGCCTGCGGACATTGCCGTTGATCGTGATATTTCCGGAGACGCGCACGCCCACATTGTCGCCGCCGAATAATCTGCGAAAGGTTCGGGATCGAATCTTGAAGGGCACGTCAATCGCAATGCCTTCGCCTGATCGATTGCGGCCGGCCTGCTTGTAACTCCTCCGAACTTCGTCCGTGAAAGTGCGACGCAGATCGCGCTTTAGTCGCACATTCTTATAGGTCTCGTAGTCCAGCGTCAACTGCGGATACAAATCCGTGTCCTTGTAGCGAACGGAAAGCCGCACCGCTGCAAAGGATGAGTCCACCGTCGTCGTCTCTTTCACTTCCGAAGACGCCGGCAGCGACGGACGGTTCCTAAACTTAGAAAGCCCCCTCTGCGGCTGACGGAGCAGATAATTGGCCCCGGCAAAATCCGAAAGGGAGCGCTCAAAACGCGCAGCCGCCGCAGCGGACAAGGCCGCTACAACTATACTGAGCAGAAGCAAGTATAACCGGTGCTGGTGGAGCCGACCTCGCAGGCCGAACTTCATGGACGCTCGCGCTTTTCGGGATTGGGTACTGTCTTCCGGCCGGCCATTCGCCAAACCGGGGTTTCAGCGGCTTCGCTCTGCGGACGGATTGGATCGCTCATCCGGGGCTGTTTCCAATCCACTTCCGCAACAAACACACTAACCTTCAGATATACCCGCTCCCTCCATGAACTTGTGGATGCCCGACCCTATTACCGGCGCCTGAAGACTACAACAGCAAGTTTACCAATTTCCGTGCACAATTTCAAGGCCACATTATTCCTCGCCTTCTCTCAGTAAGCGAGGCATAGACCTTGGGTTAACGCCCAGTGAAGGCATTCCGTTTCCGTGAAATTCACGCTTGACTTTTTGAGCATGAATTCGTATAATGACTCTAATCGGCCTTAAGTGTCTATATCAGGTTAATCGAAAACAACCCAAACTTTCATGAAGAGTCGGATCATCAATCAAACTGCTGTGGCGGCGGAACTGCCGGTGGCCTTGCTGGTCACCGACACTCCCGACTCTACCAGGGGAGTATCCGGCTTTGGGGAGTTTTCGGCTTAGTCTAATATATATAAGCCTTTGAAACATCTGACCCACTGCCGGAACCGGCGGTGGGTCTTCTGTCTCGCGCTCGATCGATCAACAACGGTCGGAGCACGGACGTTGCAACCCGCTCCCGGTCCGGCAGGTCGAAAGGAGGACTGGAGCACATGAATATGCTAAGAACCTTACCCCCTGCGCGAGTCGCAAAGATACTCGCAGAATCCAACACCTCGGCTGAGCCCGCGCTCGAACACAGACCGCAGCCGTTCGCGCGAGAACTCAAGAGGGCCATCATGAAGGAGGTCCTGTCCATGGGGCTTCCCTCCATGGCCGGTTTCATTGTGACCTCGATTAATGAGCTGGTCAACATGTTCTGGCTTGCCCGGCTGGGAACCGCTCCGGTTGCGGCGATCACGATGGCCGCTACATTGGTCTGGAGCCTATCGTTTGCAAATATGGTAGTTGGTGTCGGCAGTGTTGCGACCATCAGCCGCCGTTGGGGCGAGGGAGATCGCGAGCGCACGGAAATGTCGATCAAGGCGACATTCCTGCTGAAGTTTGCCTTCGGAATGGCATTCGGACTGATCGGACTCTTGATCATGAATTGGGCGCTTGGTTTCCTCGGCGCGGCGGCGGATGTGCACGGCATGGCGACAAAGTACTTGACGGTGCAATTTGCCACGCTGGGATTCCTGATGACCAGTTTCTCCGTTTACACGGCACTTCGTTCACTCGGAAGGCCGCGAGCCGCATTCATGATGCAGGTCATGGCAACATTGATCAATCTCGTGCTTGACCCGCTGCTGATTTACGGGATTGGGCCGTTCCCGCGTCTTGAAATTCTCGGCGCATCGATTGCCACGGCGATTTCGTACACATCGGTCGTGATCGTCGGCTGTCTGCTGCTCTCCGGATCGAGATCACCATTGCGGATTCGCTGGTTCGCACGCCCACTGCCTGTGATGGCCGATCTTTGGCCGGTGCTCAGGGTCGGCCTCCCGGCAGGGATTAACCAGACCAGCTTTTCACTTTCGATGAACTTCGCGGTCAAGCTCGTGGCGATCTACGGCACGGACATGGTCGCGATCTACGGCGCCGGGCAGAAGATATTGCACTTCGGGATTATGGCGATTGTCGGGCTGGGTCTCGGAACCGGTTCGTTGATCGGTCAATTCCTCGGTTCGCGTTCGCTTGACAAGGCTTGGCTATCGGGAGTGCTCGCTGTGCGACTGTCCGCCTATCTGACGCTCGCTTATGGTCTGTTGATGTTTGTCGGCGCAGATTACATCGTCGCCTTCTTCTTGAGAGATGAAAGTCTGCATGCCCTGGCCGCACAAATTCTGCGGATCATGGCGGTGAGTCTCCCGTTGGTGGGCATTCACGTCGGTGCGGAGACCGCCTTTGAAGGCGCGGGACAAAATACTCCGCCGATGGTGCTCTCGATTGTCCACGCATGGCTCCTGGTGATTCCGCTGATGTATCTGCTCGGTCCGGTGCTTGAATTCGGCCCGCACGGGCTGATGTGGGGCTGGACCGTCGCTCATGCCATTGGCGGTGCGGCCGCGCTGTGGCTTTTCAGAAGAGGAACATGGCTGAAGCACGAGATATAGCTTCAAGCAGATCCCCTCTCCGCGAATTGCTCTCCTACGGCATTCCGTCGCTGGTGGGCTATCTCGTGCTGTCGGTGAATGAGCTGGTGGACATGTTTTGGCTGGGCAGAGTGGGCACCGAATCGGTCGCGGCAGTTACGATTGCCGCGACTTTGCTTTGGGTGCTGCTCGAATTCCCCGGAGTGAGCGTCGGTTCGGGAAGCGTGGCGGTGATCAGCCGGCGGTTTGGCGAGGGCAATGTCGAGCGCACCGTGCAGGCGATTCGCGCGACATTTATGGCGAAGATCTATCTCGGCACGATTTTCTGTGTGTTCGGGTTGCTGACGATGAACTGGACGCTTAACTTTCTCGGTGCGGAGCCGGGTGTGCTTGCAATGGCAGCCGGCTACACGCTGGTCCTCGTGATCGCCTCGCCGCTGCTGCACGCCAGTTTTTCGGTGTTTACGGTTTTGCGTTCTATCGGAAAACCGAAATGGGCTTTCTGGATGCAGGCGGTTGGCGTCGGCATCAACCTCGTACTTGATCCGCTGCTGATTTTCGGTATCGGACCGTTTCCGCAATGGGGAGTATTCGGTGCGGCTGTCGCGACGGCCATCTC
>CAZGVT010000088.1:0-10818 GCA_964529255.1 uncultured Alphaproteobacteria bacterium
GATTCGGATCGAAAGTGTAAGGAGTTCCGCCACACTCCCAATCCCGCACCGGAAACTCCGCCAGGGTCACCTCGGCGGTCATTTCCTGAAGCATCAGCAAACTGCGGATCTTCGTGAACGGCGGAAAACTCCGTGCCAGCACGAAGTGAATCTTCTTTCCGCGAGTCCTGCTCAGCCACGAGGCCACCGGCAGCGCGGCAATGAAATCTCCGAGTTTGCCGCAATGCGTAATCGTAACTACGCCGCTGGAGCCAAACTGATCGTACCAGAGACTTCGCGACCAATAACCGAGTCGAGCAATCGGGGATCCATAGCGCGATCGGAGCGCTGACTCCATCCGACCTTGTCAGCGTAAAAAGCGACCGGTCACTTCGCCGCCACAATATCGCCCTTCGTCGTTCCCACAATCGCCAACAGCTCGTCCTGTTCCTTCTGTGGGACCTTGAAGTCGTTCAATGTTGTCACAAATTCGGCCACCATCACATCCCACTCCTTGTCCGAGATGTTCAAGTGCGCGTGAGCCTCCTTCATGGAACGACCGGTATAGGTCTGCGGGCCACCGGTCACTTGACAGACCAATGCCGTAACCTGGAACTTGAGACCCTGCTTGGGAACGCGGTCCCGAGCTTCCTTGATTGCCGGGTTTGTATTCAACACGTCATTCACCAACAGCCTCTCGATGAACGCATCCACCACAGTGGCCACCGGGTATACGCCGCCAAGTCGGTCATAGAGCGACTTGGTATCCTGCGCCGGCGCGCTTGCCGACAGCACGGCCATCAGCGCCACCGCCCACATCAGGTTTCTCCGCATCATCCTTGTTCTCCTCGTTTGTTTTCCGGTCTCTTTCTCCGCATGCCGTCAAACGGTTACGGCAATCTCTCCCAAATTCCGACTCTTGATCCGATGAAAATCATCGGGTAGCGGCGGGATATTGTTTAGTTGGAAGTCGACGAACTCCGCCTCGCTTAATTGCAGGGCAGGCGAGTTCCGCATTTCCCTACCGAGCGTCGATACCGTCTTGTCATCTATGCCCCGCCCGCAAACGGAGCCACGGTAGTGTCCGGGATAGATTTCCATCCATTCCGGGAATTCACACAGTCTTTTCAAGCTGTGGTATAACAGGCGGGCGCGAGCGGCAAGTTCCTCGCGCGTGAGTTCCGTCAGAGAGAGGTCGATGCGGCCGACATCGCCGACAAATAGGACGTCGCCGGTCATGAGAAACCAATCTTCGACATTCAGACAGATGTGTTCCGGTGTGTGACCCGGAGTATGAATCGCCTGAACCTTCCACTTGCCCATCATGACGACTTCGCCGTCGTGCAGTTTTCGGTGCGCGTAACTCACATTGGCACCGGGTCCGAGCAACAGTTCAGCCCCGGTCATCTCGGCCAGCGCGCGAGCACTGGAAACGTGATCCGCATGGGCGTGCGTGTCGATCACCCACTTCACCACCATCGCATTCTCTTCCACCTGATCCACATAGAACTGCGGATCCCCTTGCGGATCGATAATCGAGCAAATCCCCTGCGACGGACAGCCCATCGCATAGGAAATGCAACCCTTTTCAGGATGTAGGAATTGGCGGAAGTGCACGAGCTAAGAATTGATTTCCGGGATTTGAAAGCGGAACGACCGTCACTTGGATGAACAACCGAATGTTCACATCGGCGGCATAATAGCTAAGGGAGACACGGCTGTCATTCCCGACCTCGCGTCAGCGAGTGTCGGGAATCACTCGGATCACATCGACACTTTTCAGAGAGATCCCGGACATTCGCCCTGCGAAGACTTGTGCAAAGTCCGGGACGACACCCAATCAGGCGGCGTGCCGGGCTCTACTCCGCGTCGTAAATTTCATGCCCGTGTTCTTGGGATTCGGATTCGCTCTATATGAACAACTGAATATCCGCATCGGCGGCATAATAGCTAAGGGAGACACGGCTGTCATTCCCGACCTCGCGTCAGCGAGTGTCGGGAATCACTCGGATCACATCGACACTTTTCAGAGAGATCCCGGACATTCGCCCTGCGAAGACTTGTGCAAAGTCCGGGACGACACCCAATCAGGCGGCGTGCCGGGCTCTACTCCGCGTCGTAAATTCCATGCCCGTGTTCTTGGGATTCGGATTCGCTCTATATAAACAACTGAATATCCGCATCGGCGGCATAGTCCAGAAACGCGGGTGATCCGGCATGTTCAACCCCCTCCATCAGCTCCTCAGGCTTGACTTTCATCACGCGCATCGTCGTGTTGCAGGCAAAGAGTCGCACTCCGCCTTCCTTCGCCATGGTAAACATCTCATCGAGCGGCGCGAGATTTGCCTGGTCCATCCAGTCCTTCATCATCATCGTAGCCATTGAGGTCATCCCCGGCAAAACCCCGACAATATTAGGAATCTTGATTCCGCTTCCGGGAATCGGCGACGGCATTGCGGGATTGGCGAGCGGAGCGACGCCCAATTTTTTCTGCCGCTCCTTGTGGACCAGATCAAGTCCGTAGAAGGTGAAGAATATTCCGGCTTCCCAGCCCATGCTCGCCGCGACATTGGCGAGAATAAGCGGCGGATAGGCCATGTCCAATGTACCTTTTGAGGCAATCAGCGCAATGCGCCGTGGCTTACTGGGATCCGAGAGCTTCATCGGTTTTGCGGTTCAGTGAAAAGGCGCACGCAGTGCAACGCGTCAAGAGGCGCGCACAGTGCAGCGCTACTTAAGCCGGCGAATCTGATATTTGTAGATCTTCTCTTCCCGTTCGCTGGAGACCAGCTCCTGGCCCGTGTTGCGCGTCCAGGCGGTCATGTTCTCCTGCGATCCGGGATCATCACTCCACAACTCGATCACATCGCCGACATTGACGCGGCGAATGGCTTGAGCAAGACGCAACGTCGGCATGGGGCAGACCAAACCGCGTGCGTCAACTAACTCCTTGGCATCAACGCTCATCTTTCAGAAGCCTCTTGATTCACATTATGCGGCCGATTCACCGTAAATCTTCGCGATGAGCACGCCCAACACCGCGCCCACGATCACTTCCCAAACCCAACTTACGATCAAGGCGGGCCAGTTGCACTGCGCCATGGCAAGCATGAACAAGCCCGACGGTCCGTTCACAATCAGGCCGAAGAGGATGCCGAAGCGGACTCCTTCCTTTCCGGCAGAACCGCCTTTGTATCCCAAAGGATACGTGTACGCCATGAGGATTCCGTAAACCAGACATGCCAGAGCAATAATCGGCATGTTGGGTTCCATCCCTGCGTGCTCGGCTTGGGAAGCGAACCAGTCTTTCATCAACAAGCCGTAAAAGAGCCCACCCAACAAAAAGTACGCCACGGTAACCGCGAGTGTGGCCAGCCAGCACTTCTTGTTACCCATTTTCGGATCTCCTCCTGCGTAAAGTTACGACGGCCGGGGATATGTACCGGCGGACGGTGCCGCCGAATGATGGTCGGTCAGTTCAGAGTCCTTCTGCTTCCTTAACACACCACTGAACATCTCAGGTCGTAGCTTAACGCATCCGGGGGGGCCGCCATATCGTCACCAGAACTTATTCTGCCGTGACTTCTTCTTTCACCCAGTCGTAGCCTTGCTCTTCGAGTTGCAACGCGAGGAGTTTGTCACCGCTGTGGACAATGCGGCCATCCACGAGCACGTGGACGTAGTCGGGCTCAATGTAATTCAACAGTCGCTGGTAGTGTGTGATGACCAGACAGCCGAAATTCGGTCCGCGCATGGAATTGACGCCGCGCGAGACGATTTTCAGCGCGTCAATATCCAAGCCGGAGTCGGTTTCGTCGAGAATCGCCATTTCCGGTCTCAACATCCCCATCTGGAGGATTTCATTGCGCTTCTTCTCGCCGCCGGAAAAACCCTCATTCAAGAATCGCTTGGCAAACTGCGGCGTGATGTCCAGCACTTCCAGCCAGCGATTGATTTCCTTGCTGAATTCCGCAAAACTGGGGACCGTACCAAAGCGCGCACTCATCGCCATGCGCAGAAAATTTGTCGTCGAAACTCCGTAAATTTCCTGTGGGTATTGAAACGCCAGGAACACTCCCTGCTTCGCGCGCTCATCCGTCTCCATTTCCCTGAGACTCTCGCCCTTCCACAAGATATCGCCTCCCGTGATCTCGTAGCGCGGATGTCCCATGATCGCCGCCGCGAGCGTGGATTTTCCGCTGCCGTTGGGCCCCATAATCGCATGAACTTCGCCGACCGGAATGCTCAGGTTGAGCCCCTTTAAAATCTCTCTACCTTCTACCTCCACGTGGAGGTCCACTATTTCGAGTCGCTTCAAACTTATGCTCCGTACATTTTCAATCGTTAAACAGGAAACAAGCCAAAAAGGATCATCTCACCGGGAGCACCGACACCGGAGATACAGAAGAAACGATGCTTAGTTGAGTTCGGCGCTGATGCTCGACCGCACGGATGCGCCGCACAATCTCAGCAAGCGACAGAGCGCGGAAAAAATTTGCGACGTGCTCCTCGGCATCCTGCCAAATGACACGAACCGAGCAGGTGCATGACATCCGGCAATAGGCCGGATCGGCAACGCACTGATTGAACTGCAAGTGACCCTCGAACAGCTCAATAACGTTTAGCACGTTGATATCTTCAGGCTGGCAGCCAAGAAACACCCCGCCGCCCTTGCCACGTTGAGTCCGCAGCATGCCCCGGTTGGCAAGCTGAGCGACGATCTTGGTCAAGAAGACGCGAGGAATGTTTTGTCGCTCGGAAATCTCGCGGGTAATAACCGGTCCTGCACCCTGGTTCATCGCCACATCGACGAGCACGCGCAGGGCATAATCCGCTTGCATGGACACTAACATGTCAGAGCCTCCAAAATCAGACTTATCTTGTCATATTAATATACGCGATTTTGCCCGTGCAGTCAAGACTTACGAGTTTTCGCCATACCGTATAATATATTGTTTTACAAATACTTAAGTTTATCGCCCGCGTGCGGGAGGCATGAGCACGGAGAATTTGCATCATGGGCCGCATCCACGCTTGATGGGTCTCAATTATAGAGTTTGCATAAGTTTAACGATAAGTGATTATTTAATAAATAATTATGTGCTTGGCATCCGATCAGGTCCCACTTGACAGTCTGCGAGTCAACGACTATATTGACTGGGTTGACCGTAGGGGTGGCCGAAAAAAAGCGGCCTGAGAACATACCCTCAAAACCTGATCCGGATCATGCCGGCGGAGGAAACGGAGCGAGGAGCAGTGGGCTCACCAGAGCCGGAGTTGTCTCACGCGTTATTTACCGCAGCCAGCCTGGTCTGCGGTTTTTTCATGAATGGAGCCAGTCGTGCCGATTTCTCTCTCCCATTTTGCCCTAATCATTTCGATCCTGTTTGCCATCAAATCCACCGCCGCCGAATTCTCCGGAACCGTAACCGATAGCAGGAATGGTCGCCCGATAGCAAGCGTTACCGTTCGCCTCCCCACTCTTGAACGTGAGACGAGCACGGATATGGAGGGCGCGTTTCAATTCACGGAATTGCCAGCCGGTCGATTCGTCGTCGAAACGGGAGCGATTGGATATGCAGACTATCGGTTCGAAATCGAATTCCAGAACCCGGCGGTCAATATCGTGCGGCATATCGAGCTGAATTTGATTGAGGGGCTTGACAAGATCGTCGAGAGTCCTCGATACGTGATGGAAGAGATCACCGTCACTGCGACGCGGGCGTCCAGCGAGCATCCGGTGACATTTGCCAACCTGACACGAGAGCAAATCGATGAATCGAGTTACGGCCAGGATTTGCCTCTCTTACTCTCCGACCTGCCGAATGTTTCCGTTTATTCTGAAGGCAGCAGCGGATTCGGTTATTCGTATCTGCGAATGCGTGGATTTGCTCAAGATCGCATTGCGGTGCAGGTAAACGGTATTCCCTTAAACGATGCTGAGACGCATGAGGTTTTTTGGGTGGATTTGCCGGACCTCGCCGAAGACCTTGCAGACGCACAGGTGCAGAGAGGAGTCGGTTCTTCATTGTATGGACCGGCCGCCTTCGGCGGCACAGTGAATCTCGTCACTCGAACGCCGGGGATCGGCGACAGCCCGGGTGTTTCTATCGAGGGGATGTATGGATCGTGGAATACGCGCCGGGCGATGATTCAGTTTCGCTCAGGCAAGGTCCGCGATCGCTATGGATTTGTCGGTAGAATCACGCGCATGGAGTCCGATGGTTACCGGCACGATGCGTGGGCGCGGCAGTGGAGTTATTATCTTTCCGGCGCGAATTTCTCAGGCAGGCACACCACACGGGCGATACTCTATGGCGGTCCGGAGAAAGCGCACCTGGCCTACGAAGGAGTCAGCAGAAACTATCTGGATGGACGGGTGACCGGAGACAAAGAGCATGACCGGCGAGTCAATGTCTTTTCCTACCCCGGAGAAATCGATAACTTCTTCCAACCGCACTATGAGTTGCATGACGAATTCAAACTCACGGAAAAGTCACAATTGCACAACTCACTGTATCTGTTTCGCGGAGACGGCTATTACGATCAACTGCGCGCGCAGCAGGATCCGCGGGAGTATTTTTATGGACCGGGTGTGCCCGCCGACAGTTCCATTGATCTGCTCCGCCGCCGCAATGTTGCCGAGACGGACGGTGGTTGGATTCCACGAATCGTGACTGAGCACCGTTACGGCACGACAACACTGGGTCTGGAAAGTCGCTGGCACGCGGCGCGCCATGACGGCCAAGTCGTCTGGTCGAGCTGGTCACCGAGCGGCGGCTCGCCGGATTATCGCTACTACGATTACGGGATTCGCAAGCAGCTATATTCGGCTTATGCCCACAATCTCATTCAGTTGTCGCGGCGCTGGCGCGGAATGCTCGATTTGCAATTCCGGCGCGTGAGTTTGCAGATGGCTCACGATCAGCTTTGGCACGTGCACTTCGAAAATGAATACTCGAGTGTCAATCCGCGACTCGGGCTGCTCTACGATCTGATTCGCGGCGATTTGTCCCACGGGCGGCCGCAGGCCAACCTGTATGCGAATATCTCACTTGCTCAGAGGGAACCAAGACCGCGGGACGTCTACGACCCGCAAGACTACTATTCGCTTCCGCACCACTCGTCCAATGATTCGCGCTTCCGGACGGACGGGGAAGGCCGCGAATACATCGGACCGTCGCTCGACCCTGAGAAGATTCTGGATATTGAAGCAGGCACCAACTGGCAATGGAGCGCCGCGCGATTGGGAGTGAATTTCTATCACATGACACTCACGGATGCGATCGTTCCCTACGGTGCATTGGACAATCTTGGCGTTCCGCTGTCGATCAACGCTGAAGAAACGCTCCATCGCGGGATTGAATTCGTAGCGGATTTCACTCCGGTTAGGCACGTCTCGCTGGCCGGCAATCTCGCGCTGACAGATCACCACTTCGTCAAGCATGAGGAATTTGACTGGATCGCCGGTGAGATGGTGAACCTGGGCGGCAACAAAATCGGCTTCGATCCGCAGTACGTCGGTTCGATCCGTGCCGAATTCTCGTGGCACGAGTTAAGAGCAGAGTCAGGTCTCCGCGCCGTCGGTAAGCAGTACGTCGATAACTCCCAGAATGAATCCACAGTTGTGCCCGCGTATTCCATCGTGAGTCTGGATTGCGGTTGGAAAATCAATCATCCTGCGGAGCAGTTGAAAGCTATCGAGCCCAGGCTTCGGATCAACAATCTGCTGAACAGCGAGTATGAGTCCTTTGGTTACAACTACGGAGAGCCACTCTACTTTGTCGGCAGCCCAAGGTCGTACTATTTCACCATTGGACTGGAGTTTTGACGACTCTTGCAACCGGCATGAGTTTGCATCCAATCGACATTGCAATTCCACTGGCATTTCTCGGACTCTCCGTAGTCATTGGATTTGTCCGCCGAAAAAACAGTGATGCGGAAGAATACATGCTGATGGGCCGATCGCTCGGTCTTTTTGCGTTTGTCGCTTCGCTGGTTTGCTCATGGTACGGAGGCATTCTTGGAGTCAGCGAATATTCCTATCGCTACGGCCTATCCAACTGGTTTGTATTCGGTGCGCCCTACTATATTCATGCGCTGATTTTCGCATGCTTCATCGCACGCCGGGCGCATCTCACTCACGGCTACTCGATTCCCAGTCAAATTGAAAGGACTTATGGAAGTGGGGCCGGAAGAGTCGCGGCGGCGGTGATCTTTCTGGTAACGATGCCTGCCGCATATCTGCTCATGCTGGCGAAGTTGATTGCGTGGGTCACCGGCTGGGATTATCCGATTGCGCTGCTGACCGGCACACTGTTTTCGACGGTGTACGTCTACTCCGGCGGTCTGCGCAGCGTCGTCCGCACCGACCTCGTGCAATTTGCGGTGATGTACGGCGGTTTCATCATGATGGTTATCTGGCTCTCAGCGAGGCATGGCGGACTGGACTATTTGCGATCCGCAGTACCTTCGGAGTTATTCACGGCCGCGGGCGGGCAGCATCCGGGAGCGGTATTGGTTTGGTACTTCATTGCAGCGACCACACTTGTCGAGCCCTTGTTCTATGAAAGAGTTTACGCGGCGCGGTCGACGAAAATTGTCCTGCCGGGCATCCTCATTTCGATTTCGTTGTGGGCGCTGTTTGATTTCACGACAACTGCGACCGGGCTGTACGCGCGGGCGCTGCTGCCGCAACTCTCCGATCCGGCATATGCCTTTCCCGAGCTGGCCTCCCGTGTTTTGCCGATTGGCTGGAATGGATTTTTCCTTGCTGCGCTACTCGCTGTCGTCGTTTCCACAGTGGACAGTTATTCATTCATTGCTGCATCAGCCGTCGGACGAGATCTGATTTGGAAATCTCTCAAGAGTCGTTCGGAAGAAGATTTGCAGAAGTGGATTCGGCGAGGATTGGTCGTATCGAGTGTCGCCGCATTTCTCCTTGCGCTCGCTTCGGACTCGATTATCTCCCTCTGGCACGCGCTGGGATCCGTCAGCGCACCGGCGCTGCTGATCCCGACTCTCTCTTCGTGGTCATCGCGGTTTCGATTTCATTCACGATTCGTCATCCCGGCAATGATCTCGAGCGGCGGAATCGCGCTTGCCTGGAGACTCTGGCCCAATCTCAGTGCTCAACCGGGGTATTGGCTCGGCATTGAACCCATTTATGCGGGTCTGGCGCTTTCTGTCATATGGTATGTTGTATCATTGTTGACCCCGAGACCCGGAGCGGTCGAGAGCGATTGAAGAAATCACCCAGAGGCAGTTGAATTTCGGCAGCCCTCAACCTCACTGACCCGTGCGATTCCTTGCGCATGAATAGGTCGGGGTTTCCGCTCTGAGATCCGCAACTTTTTGACGAGTTGCGGATTTTTCGTTGAGTAATCCCGTTCACACTGACGAACAGAGTGAGACCTTGACAATGGCCAAGAATTATGGTTATTATGCTCGTCGCAAATCCTCATCAATAACCGGCAGGAGGCCAGGCGATGAGGATGGTTGCAGAAATGTGCGCAAGAAAACGAAGTCCAATGGGAGGAACTATGGCGACAAGATTACTCGATGCGCGGCGGCATCGCTCGACAGACGTATGCGTGCGGAAACGGATTCGTAAGGCGCGACATGATATCGAGGAGTTAATTCGCTTCCTCGAGCGGAGGGTAGGTGTGAACGATACGAACGCGATACGGTTGCTGGCCGTTCGGACGGCACTTCACGAAACCGCTGCCAAACTCGCATTTGCCGAGGAAATCGCCACGATACTGGAGGGCAAAAACTACGATATGCCTTGCATCCTCAAGGAAAACAGGGGGAGGGCCGCTTGATTTCTCGCTTAAAAAAGCGTAAGTTAGCGGCGAATCAGACTATCCATCCATCGCAAATATGATAGTTAAGACAAGTTATCCCGGCGTTCCAAACGCGGCTGTCGAAGAGACGGCACCGGTTGAGTTTCACCTGACTCGAGAGACTCGCGACCGCTGCGAATTTGCGCGCGACGTTTATCATCGCGAGGCGGGCCGCCATGCCGTGGCCGTGAGTGAAATACACGAACTGGCATGGCGGGTGAATCATCGCGCAAAGATTGGCAGCGGAGTGCGCCCCGGTGACCTGTTTGCGTTAGCCACACTCGACCACGTGTATTGCGCGTTGATTGATCTCTATGCGCGCCGTCTGCAGCCGCGATTGTTCGAGGAGTTGGACCGCTCGCTTGAGCTGAGCGGCGACTCCGCGGACCTCGAAAGCACGTTCTTGGAATTCTGTCGACACTTTCCGCCGCTGCCGGCTTACAAGGCGGAAATTGCCATGCCGGCGCTTCTGATGTCGGTGAAGGATGGCCGATCAAATCGCGACAGTATTTGGATTCAGATGTTGCTTGTGTTTGTCGACAACCGGAATCCGGCGGCAAGCCTGCTCAAACCACTGTTTGACGACAGTACCGTAGCGGCGCGTACGTCCTATCTGCAAACGGTACAGTCGGTGCGTGAGTTTTTGAAGACACAGCCCGAAGCCGCGGCGGGTGGAAAGTCGATTCTGGACCTTATCGAAGCTCCGGCGCTCGCGGCGCCGGACTCGCTTCTTGAACAGTTGGAATTTGTGCAGCGCGAATTCGGTGCCGTGCTGTCCGCATCGTTGACGTCCGCGTTGCTGCTGGCGGAAGATTTGATTCGTGAGGATTCCAAGCGAGGTGGAACGGATTTCCGACGCGGGAAAGGCGAGACTCCGATCGTTGATTTTGGGCCATGGAAAGGCTCGAATCTCGATGCCTTCGGAAGCGACCGCACACTCATGCGGCAGTACGATGTTGAGCCTGAGCAGTACACTCCCGACACGGACTGGATG
>CAZGVT010000089.1:0-10687 GCA_964529255.1 uncultured Alphaproteobacteria bacterium
CCACATCGCCGCCGTTCGCGAGCCCAGCGCACCATCGCTGAACCCTTTAAAACACGCCTTGCGAAACACACTGTTTGAAACTCTCTCGAACCGATCTCGTTCGAGATCAAACTGCGTCGTCACCGGCCAGATATTCAGTCGAATCTTCTGCTTTCCGCTCCGCGCAAAAGTTTCATAGCCGCGCAGATAGTCGCTGCGCACGCTGCAAGATACCGCCGTGAAGCCATGACTGAAAGCGAGCTGCTGCGCCTGTTCCAATGCACTCTGTTCGCGTTCAGCCGTCGGTTCGGGAACGAACTTCCGCACACGATACGCCGCCGTTTCGCGAAGCACACCGTTCAGCACGCCCGAAGAGTCCCTCTCGAATCTCCCTCCCTCGGGATCTTCCATCCGCGAATCCACTCCCGCAATGACAAGCGCTTTAGAGTTGACAAATGCCGAGTGCCAATCATGTGACCAGATGAACACCGGACGATCGGCACAAACCCGGTCGATCTCCTTGCGCGTGATATTCAGAAGCGCCTCGTTCAACCGGTTTGCTTCTACCCAGTCGCCCGCTCTCCACTCGCGACGCTTCACGTACTCTCTAAGCCGCTCCTCGAACTCTTCGCGCGTCACGACTCCGTACAAATCGAGCTGATCGAGTCGCAAACCACCTTCCAGCAAATGCAAATGCGCATCGTGCAACCCCGGCACCACCAGCGCCCCCTCCGGCAAGACCATCATGTTCGTCTCCCCCTGCTTGCGGGGGGGGGGAGGTGTCTGGTCGTTCACGTCCCGCACTTCCAAAATACGCGCACCTTCCCACACCACCCGCACTCGACGTGGCGCGCCCGCTCCGGTCCAGACTTTGGCGAAGAACTCCAATTACGATTGCTCGATTGTTATTCTCTTGATGTTGACTGTTTGAAGCGTCATCTTGAGCCTCGCGTCGTCAGGCGGTCGCGAGGCGAAGGATCTCTCTGCTGCGGAGGAATGTGGGCAGGGTGATTTTCAGGCCGCGCTCGTCGTAACGATTTCAGTGGCGAAACTCACACTTGTACTCGCCTAATCGCACTTGCTTTCCCCGTTCGCTCGTCGGCATCGATCACCACGGCGTGCAATTTTTCTTCGCCTTCCGCAACACCCGACTTGTTGCCCATCGCCGGATACAAAAAGCGATGCAGTGCCGCTTCGGTCTTCATGCCGATTACTCCCGCGTGCGACCCGGTCATACCGACATCGGTGATAAATGCCGTGCCGCCGGGAAGGATCTGCTCGTCGGCTGTCTGGACATGCGTGTGTGTGCCGACGACTGCCGTACACATGCCATCGACATATCTTGAGAACGCGATTTTTTCCGCGCTGGCTTCGGCGTGAAAGTCCACAACAATCAGCGGAGTCTCTTCCTGCAACTCTTCGAGCTCGCGCTTGCCCAGGCGAAACGGATCATCCGTCGGCATCATGAATACCCGGCCCATCAGATTGAGTACCGCCACACGCGAACTGCCACGCAGATCATATATTCCGACTCCCGCCCCCGGAGCGCCTTCGGGCAGATTGAACGGACGCAACACGCGCGAATCCTGGTCCACGAGCCCGTGAGTTTTTTCGCGATAAAGCGTGTGATTTCCGCCGGTGATCACGTCCGCACCGGCATGGAAGATCTCCTGCGCCTGCGCCGGCAGCAGACCCATCCCCTGCTCCGCATTTTCACCGTTCACGATACAGAAATCGATTTTCTCGGCACGCAATAGCCCGGGAAGAAGACGCTTTAACGTGTCCACCCCGGGCTTGCCGTTCACATCACCCACCATGAGGATGCGAATCACCCTCTGCTCCTATCTAAGCGGCTCAAGCGCCGCGCTACTTTGCCACCGCATTCGCGCGGTACTCTCGCAATACCGTAACCTTGATTTGGCCTGGATATTCCATCTCCGATTCGATCTTCTTGGCAATGTCCATCGCCATGACTTCAGCCATCGAATCAGAAATTTTTTCAGGTTCCACAATCACGCGCACTTCTCGGCCCGCCTGAATCGCAAATGAGCGCTGCACTCCGCGAAATCCGCCGGTGATTTCCTCCAGCTTCTGCAAACGCTGGACGTAGATCTCAAGTGTCTCACGCCGCGCCCCGGGACGCGCTCCCGAGATCGCATCCGCCGCCTGCGCCAGCACCGCAATCGGTGAAATAAACTCCTCATCACCATGATGAGCCGCGATCGTGTTGATCACAACCTTGTGCTCGCGATACTTTTTCGCAAGCTCAACCCCGATGGCAACGTGAGTCCCCTCGGTGAAGCGATCAATCGACTTGCCGATGTCGTGCATTAGACCGCAGCGACGGCCAAGTTTTGCATCCAGTCCAAGCTGGGTGCACATCAGCCCGGTCAAGTGCGCAACTTCCACCGAATGTTTGAGCACATTCTGGCCGTAGCTCGTGCGATAGCGTAATCTGCCAAGCAGTTTAATGATCTCCTGATGCAGACCCGGCACTCCCGCCTCGTTTGCCGCGGCTTCGCCGATCTGTACGAGCTGCTCGTTCATCTCCTTTTCGCACTTCTTGACAAGTTCTTCAATGCGTCCGGGATGAATGCGGCCATCCGCCATCAGTTTTTCTAAGGCCATCCGCGCCACTTCCCGCCGCAGCGGGTCGAAGGCCGAGACAATCACCGCTTCGGGAGTGTCATCGACAATAATATCCACTCCCGTCGCCTGCTCAAATGCCCGGATATTCCGCCCTTCCCTGCCGATAATCCGACCCTTGATTTCGTCGTTGGGAATCGGCACCACCGAAACCGTGCTCTCGACGGAGTGATCCGCCGCACTCCGTTGAATCGCTTGAATGACGATCTCTTGAGCCTCGCGATTGGCGCTCATGCGCGCCTTGTCCCGAAGTTCCTTGATCTGATCCGCCGTCGCCTCGCGAGCCTTCTCAACCAACGCCTCTTTCAGCTCGGTCAGTGCCTGGTCCTTGGATAACCCCGCGACTCTCTCCAGCGCCTCCTGCGCCGACTTCTCCAGTGCGTCAATCTTCTCCTGCCGGGAATTGAGGTGCTTTTCACGAGCTGTGTTGGATTGCAGCAGCCGATCCGACTCCACCCGCTTCTTGTCCACTTCCTCCGCTCTCTGCTTCACCGCGATTTCGCGATCTTTCAGCGAGCGTTCCGTCCGTACCAAATCGTCCCGAGTCTTGCGTATTTCGTTTTCCAGATCGCCTTGTTGGCGAAGTTGCTCGCCCTTAAGTTCGAGCATCTTCTCCTTGAACATCGTCTCGGCTTCCTTCTGAGCGTCAGCAATGATCCGGCTTGCCTCCTTTTCCGATGCCGCGAATTCACGCTTGATCATCGATCGGCCGATCCACCAGCCGAGGATGAAAAAGATGATGCTTCCACCCAGAGCGGCCGCCACGACAACTATCAGTTGGTTCATAGCATGCGCTCCGTCCTGTATGGATAAATCGAGTTTCGTTCGGCCCCGGACTTAATTGTCCCCTGCACGTGCCGTGCAAAGACCGCGAAACTCTCAAGTGTCAAAGAAAAAAAACAATCCCTGCTGAGAGCCCGGCATTGTACCAAGAACCTGGTACAGATACAGTGGGTACTCGCCTGCACGGTTCTTGCTTCCTCTATCCGTTGTCGCCGCCTCGAAAGGTGACGCGGAGTCCGGTTTTACCGGGCTTAGGCTTGCAATAGACGCCAGAGCAGAATCCCCAAGGCTTTTACTATCGGTTCTTGAAAAAAGCCTGGTCGCTCAGACAGGGAATGTTAAAGTGATCAACTTCGCAGGCGAATGCCTTCTGTGCCTGAAATTCCTCCGAGAATATCCTGCAGTACTTACCCGAGAGTGAATGCTATTCGACCAATCGTCGTGTCAATTCCTCCGCCATCTGACGGGCACGAGATTCGTAGATCTCGGCCAACTGATCGTGTTCACGGCGGAGTGTGGCTAGTTCATCCATTAAGTTCAGTGCCGTCAATACGGCGACTTTCAGCGGCGCCCGCGACGGCTCCGTTTGGTGAAGCACCCGCATGCGCTGATCCAAATTGACGGCAAGCTGTTTCAAGTATTCCGCATCCACGTCGGCACGTACGGGGTACTCCTGGCCCATGATCGTGACCGAAACAATCCGACCTTCCTCTGCCGAGAAAAGATCCGTGAGATCCTCAGAACTCATCGTTCACCATCCGCAACCGGTTCAGGCTGCTTCCAGTTTTGCCAAAAGCGCCGTAATCTTTGAACGAATCATCTCCTCCTGGTCAAGATCACGCTGGTTTTGCATGAGCTTGTCACGCTCGCTTATCACAGACTCAAGCTGACGAACGGCTTCTTCGTACCGAGTCTTCCATTGAGTGACCTGCTCCTGAAGATCACCCTTCTCTTTCTGGGCGGACTTCAGCCGATCCAGAGTGAGATTTATCTTCGCCTCTAATGCCTCAAACGGTTTCGGATCCAATCGATCTCCCCTGTCTTAATCGGTTTATCCGCCTCTTAACTCTGCACCATGATTCGCGCGAAGGCTGCTAACGATCTTGTCTATCCAGTCGTCCACTTCGGCAGACTCCAGACTGCGATCCGGGTGAGAGAATTCCAGTCGGATCGCCACAGATTTCTTGCCCGCTCCCAACCGCTCACCGGAATATACATCGAACGGCACAGCATTAACCAGGTAGCCTCCCGTCACGGCACTCGCGGACGCGATTAGCTGCCCGGATGTCACCCCTGAGTCTACGACGACTGCGATGTCCCGCCACGAGATCGGAAATTTGGGGAGCGGTTGGTACCGGGTTCGGGAGCCTGTCGTTGCCAGAAGCGATCCGATGTCCATCTCGAACCAGGCAACGGGGGCGTCAACGTCGCATAGAGCCATGGTCTCCGAGGTCCATATTCCCCAATAGCCGGCACAGCCCGTTCCTGCCATGATTTGCCCGCCAACCCCAGAATCCTCCGTATCATAGCAATTTATCATGAGATTGTCAAGGGATAGGCGGGTAGCCAGAATTTCGATTGCTGCTTTCAAATCGTAGAAATCCAGCGGCTGCGGCTTTCTTGACCATCCCCACGGATCTGTCGACCCCGTCAATATTGACGCGAGAGTCAAGCGCTCCCAAGACCGAGGGTCCTCCGAAGGCGACTCGTGAAAGACTCTGGCGACTTCGAAGAGCCTCAGTGTCTTGTCGCCTCGCAGCCAGTTAGCGGCGACGGACTTGAGCATCTGTGGAAGGAGACTGCCCTGGAGATGTCGCATATCATCCGTAACCGGATTGTCGATCTGTACGCCTTTCCGAACGCCAGGCGGATCCCGCCGCTCGTCGGGTGTATACATCGAAACGCTCAATGTCTCTTGAAAGCCCAAACCCACCATGATGTCCACGATCTTTCGCCGCAGTTGGTAAGTCGGTTCATCGTGTCCCGCAAGCGGGATACGACTGCTCCGACCGGTCGGGATCGTCTCGTATCCGTGTACTCGAATGACCTCTTCGATCAGATCAATCTCGTTTTTGAGATCGGGGCGATACGTAGGCGTATCCACCCGCCAGGGTTCGGCAACGCCCTCAATTTCACAGCCCAGCCGGTGCAGAATATCCCGCATCTCGCCACGCTCGATTTCAAGTCCAACCACCGAAATCGCGCGCTTCGGCCGAAAGAGAATGTGATTGCCGGAAATCGGTTTCGGGTAGGCATCGATCACCCCGGAGCAAATCTCACCCCCGCCCCAAAGACGCATCAGAGCTGCCGCGGCATCGACAACGCGAGGAACTCCATTCGGATCACAGCCTCGTTCAAACCGCCGCGAAGAATCGGTGCTCAAGCCAAGCGATTTCGACGTGCGCCGGACGTGCACGGGATCAAAAAACGCGCTCTCAATCACAACCTCCGTCGTGTCGTTGCGAATCTCGCTGTTGGCACCCCCCATGACTCCGGCCAGAGCGATGCCACCCTCCCGGTCGGCGATGACGACGTCGGACGAGCGCAGTTTGCGCGCCTTCCCGTCCAACGTAACAAAATCCTCACCTTCCGAGGCATAGCGTACACGAATCTCATTGCCACGGATGAAGTGCGCGTCAAAGGCGTGAAGTGGTTGGCCGAATTCGAGCATTAACAAATTCGTCGCATCGACGATGTTTGATATGGGACGAATACCACAGCGGGCGAGCCGCAAGCGAGTGGCATAGGGAGCCGGACGTACTTCGAGTCCTTCAACCACCCGCGCCGCATATCGCGGACAGCCGTCGGGAGCGTCGACTCTGATTCCGAAGCGCGAAGCCGCGGGTCGATCCGACTCGCTTATGCCGTATGCGGGCCAGCGCCATTCGACTTTGAACTTGGCCGCAAGGTCGCGGGCGACGCCGATGTGAGAGAGAAAATCGGGCCGATTCGGCGTAATCTCGACGTCATAGATTGTGTCATTGAAGTTCAAGTACTTGGAAGCCGGTGCACCTACCTGCCAATCCGCGCCGCCAACAAGTATTCCCTCATGCTCATCGATCAGACCCAACTCGCGCTCAGAACAAATCATGCCATTCGAATCATAGCCACGCAGCTTGGCTTTCTTAATGTGCATCCCTTCGGCGGTTACGCCGCCCGGGAGCATGACTGCCACGCGCTGTCCGGCCGCGACGTTCGGCGCACCACAGACGATCTGTCTCACCTCTCCGCCAACGTTGGTTTGAGTCAGCGAAAGATGATCCGACCCCTCAATGTGCGCACTCTCGAGGACTTCACCGATCACCACGTGGTCGAGCGTTGCGCGATATGACTTCATCGCTTCAACCTCCAATCCAAGATAGGTCAGCACGTCGACGAGAGCCTCGGCGGATACGGGAATATCGCAAAGTTCCGAAAGCCAGGTATAGGAGAGCTTCATAGCGACTCTCCCGCGAATTGTCGCAGGAAGCGCACGTCGTTGTCGAACAGGAGGCGGATGTTGTCGAGTCCGTATTTCAACATGGCAATGCGATCAAGTCCGAGTCCAAATGCGAATCCCGTGTACTTCTCCGTATCATAGCCGACGCCTTCGAGTACATTGGGATGCACCATGCCGCTGCCGCCCATCTCCAACCAGCCGGTATGCTTGCAGACGCGGCAACCCTTGCCGCGGCAAAACGGACAGCTCACATCCACTTCTGCGGACGGTTCGGTAAAGGGAAAGAAGTGCGGCCGCATTCGCACCTGCGTGTCTTCGCCGAAAAGCTGCTTGTAAAACAGCAAGAGCGTACCTTTGAGTTCGACCATACTCACTCCCTCATCAACGTACAGCCCTTCGACCTGATGGAACATCGGTGAGTGAGTCGCATCCGGACGGTCACGTCGATAGACTCGACCGGGAGAGATGATTCGCACCGGAGGCTCCTGTGCTTCCATCACGCGAATCTGCACCGGAGACGTTTCCGTACGAATGACAAAACGCTTGTTGTGCACGTACATCGTATCGGACTCATCGCGCGACGGATGCCAGGGCGGAGTGTTGAGCATGTCAAAGTTATACTTGATCAGCTCAAGCTCCGGACCGTCTGCAACGCGAAATCCCATGCCGCGGAAAATATCGGTAATCTGGCGCATCACGATCGTCAGCGGATGCATGGTGCCGATGAACGCTTTGCGTCCAGGGAGAGTCGTATCCAACAGAGCTCCTCTCTGCCTCGGCGTCAGGACGCGGCGCTTTTCTGTCGCCAACCCTTCAAGCTCGTCGCGCAGCGCATTGATCTGCTGACCAAGCACGGGACGCTCGGCGGGCTCCGACTTGGGCACGAGCTTAAAGAGTTCCGCGACTCGCCCCTTGCGGCTCAGGTATTTTACGTACGCCAATTCGGCCGCGTCAAGAGTCGCCGCGTTTGCGAACTCTCTCCGCGCCTCTTCGCGCAACTTCTGGATCTGGTCTTTCATGCTATCTTATCTCCGGCATTCTTTGACCGCGCCTTCGCACCCGGAGTCCGCGGACGACTTGCGTCAAAAAGAGAAAAGCGACGCCCGACGAACGGGAATCGCTTGCGATCTCAATTGCGGCGCGAGATGTTCGCCCCGCCGATTCACCGAATGACCGGCGTAAACCCCATGTCAGGCGGCCACCTTTTTGGCCAAAGCGCTGAACGCCTGCGGATCACTGACGGCCATTTCGGCAAGTTGCTTGCGATCGAGCACGATTCCCTTTGCTTTCATTCCCGAAATAAATCGGGAATAGCTCAGACCGTGCTCACGGACGGCCGCATTGATGCGGATAATCCAGAGGCTTCTGTATTCGCGCTTCTTGCGTTTCCGGTCCTTGAATGCGCGTGCCCAGCCCTTTTCCACCGTCTCCGTCGTCGCCTTGATGAGCGATCCGCGACGGCCGATGTAGCCTTTGGCCGCTTTAAAGATTTTGTTTTTTCGCCGGCGATCGGCCGGCGCATTCGTTGCGCGTGGCATTCTTGTTCCTCACGCACCACCGCGGAGGGTGGCGCCTATGTTGATTGATGAAGAGGTGACGGCTCCACGATTGCCGGTTCCCTCCAAAGAAAACTCGAAAATTGAAACCTGAAAGCTGAAACGTCAGGCGTTCGGGGATTTGATCGCCGTGCCGAGAATCCGGCGCAGGATTTTCAGATTCGCCTTTTCCGTGACGAAATTTCCGGCGAGACTGCGGCTGCGCGCACTGCTCTTGTGTTCGAGCAAGTGACGGCGAAACGACTTCTTGTGCTTCAATTTTCCCGAGCCGGTCAGATCAAATCGCTTCGCTGCCGCTCTCCGGGTTTTCATCTTCGGCATGGGTATCTCCGTTTATTTCTTCGTTAGAATCATTGTCATTTGTCGCGGACCTTCCAGCTTCGGCGGCGACTCCATCTTGGCCACGTCCGCAAGCTCGGACGCCATGCGTTCCAGCATCTTGACGCCAAACTCCTGATGAGTAATCATTCGACCGCGAAAAAGAATGGAGGCTTTGACTTTTGCACCCTCGATGATGAAGCCCCTCGCGAGACGGACCTTTGTCATCAAATCATGGTCATCCGTCGAAGGGGAAAGGCGAATTCCCTTGAGCACCGTGGACTGTTGTTTCTTCCGGGCCAATCGCTCCTTGCGCGCCATGTCATATTTGTACTTCCCATAGTCCATGATTTTGACCACGGGAGGCGTCGCGGTGGGTGCGATTTCAACCAAATCGAGCTGAGCTTCACGGGCCAGAAGCAGCGCGCGGTCCGGTGGCATCAGACCGAGCTGCGATCCGTCATTGCCGATCACCCGAACTTCGGGACAGCGAATGCGCTCGTTGATGCGCGTCGTGTCCCGGCTCTCAGGTCTTTGGGGAATTCCTCTTTTTTCCATGCATCAGTGGGCTACGCGGGAGCGAATCTCCGACAGCAGTCGTTCGACAGCCGCCGGCACCGCCATACTTCCCAGGTCGCCCTCTTTTCTCCTCCTTAGTGAAACTAGTCTTGATTCCGCCTCTTTCGCTCCAATCACCGCCATATAGGGGACTTTGTGAATCTCAGCGTCGCGGATCTTAAATCCGAGTTTTTCATTTCGCGCATCGACAGTGGAGCGAATACTTTGCGCCTTGAGCTCAGCGTCCACCTGCCCCGCGTACTCCATGGCCTTATCGGTGATCGGCAGCACGCGAATCTGCTCAGGAGACAACCAGAGCGGCAGATCTCCGGCGTAGTGTTCGATTAATATGCCGATGAAGCGCTCCATCGAACCTAACAGAGCGCGGTGAATCATCACCGGAGTGTGCCGATGCCCGTCGGCTCCGACATACTCCAATTCAAACCGCTGCGGCATGGAAAAATCGCATTGCACCGTTCCGCATTGCCACATGCGGCCGATGGCGTCACGAATATCAAAGTCGATCTTCGGGCCGTAGAATGCGCCATCGCCCGGATTGAGTTGAAAGTCGACATTCAGTCGTTTTAACGCGCGCTCAAGCGCGGATTCAGCACGATCCCAAATCTCATCGGAGCCGACCCGGGATTCTGGGCGGGTGCTCAACTTTACCCGGAAGTCTGAGAAGCCGAAATCGCGATACATGTCAAAGATGAATTCGACGACTTTTGCAGCTTCCTCTTCGATCTGCTCGGGAGTCACGTAGATGTGCGCGTCATCTTGAGTAAATACCCGCACTCGGAACATACCGTGCAGCACTCCGCTCTTTTCATAGCGGTGAACCGTTCCCATCTCGCAAAATTTCAGCGGTAGATCGCGATAGGAAACCTGATGATTCGCGTAGATCAGACAGTGACCGGGACAATTCATCGGCTTCAGAGCAAAACTCTGCTCCTCAACCTCCGTAAAGTACATGTTGTCACGGTAATGGTCCCAGTGCCCGGACTTGCGCCACAGCTCTTCGTTCAAAACGAATGGTGTGCGCACCTGTTGGTAGCCCGCTGCGCGGTGCTTCTCACTCCAATAGCGCGCGATCTCGTCCCATATAACCTGACCTTTGGGATGGAAGAACACGGAACCGGGAGCCTCGGTGTGGAAACTGAACAGGTCAAGTTCCTTACCGAGCTTGCGATGATCGCGCCGCTTGGCTTCCTCGAGACGATGCAGATGCTCCGCGAGCTGCTCTTTGGTCGGATACGCCGTCGCATAGAGCCGCTGCAGCATTTTGTTGTGTTCGTCGCCGCGCCAGTACGCCCCCGCAACGGTCAAGAGCTTGAAGTGCTTGATGCGGCTCGTGCTGTCCAAATGCGGACCGCGACAGAGATCGACGAAATTGCCCTGCTCGTAGACG
>CAZGVT010000090.1:0-10541 GCA_964529255.1 uncultured Alphaproteobacteria bacterium
TGCCCTCACGCCGCCGGAAGAGCGCACAGCCGTGCGGCGCTACTTCAGCACGACCTCGCTTCCATCTCCCCCCACATCCTGTGGGGGGATTCAGGGGGGGGCTTTGCCGAGCGGTGTGCCCTCACGCCGCCGGAAGAGCGCACATCCGTGCGGCGCTACTTCAGCACGACCATCTTCACCGTCTGCATGAATTCGCCCGCTTCCATGCGGCAGAAATAGACTCCGCTGCTGAGACCCGACGCGTCGAACTGAATCGCATGCGCGGGCCACGACAAACAGCTTCTTCGATAGGGTATTTAATAACACACTCTAATTACGGAAGTTCAATCGTACAACACACTATCTTCAATGCCTGAATTTGTGGAAGCGATTTATCGCTTACAACTCCACGCATCCACGCCAACGGTCATATCATAAATCCGGCAGTTCGAGATAAATACTTCGTCGCCCTCGGCATACACCGACCCGCCGCCGTGAATTACGCATTGGCTGAGCAACACCTGCTGCGGAGCCACGCAATAGATTCCGTCCCATGCGCTCGTGCCGTCGGGCTTGAAGTAAATCGAGTCCATGCCGGATCCGTGCGCAATCAGCGTGCCTTTCACGTGCAGGATCGCATCCGGCCGGAACTCGACAACTGTGCCCGGTTCGATGGTCAGGGTCTGATTTACCCCCACGTAATACGTTCCATGCACGATCATTCTCCCCTCCCAGACCATCTCATCACGCGGCTGATTCCCGGTGACGGGTTGCGCATAGAGACCCGTGTGCTTGGGACCGTTGCGATAACCGGACCATTCGTTGTATTCAGGATTCCACGGAAGATCGGTCTCGAAGGCATACAGATGTGACGTGCTGCCCGTAGTCCGATTGGTCAACACATACTCCGTGAGTCCGTCACGGTCCAAATCTGCAACGGAGATGTTGGATTGCACGCGACCACTGGGATCATCATGCGTCCATGTCCAACTGTCGTGCACCAAACACCGCTGAAACAATATGTCCTCGTGCGCAACGATATCCACCGTAAAACCGTTACCCTCATCGCTTGGCAATAACGCGGGTGTATAGCCGTGATTGCCGGGGTAAGCGCCTAAGCCGGTTTCATAGGGAAACGGAGTTGGCACGCCCTCACCGAAGAATCGTGTCAAGTCCGGGTGCCACCGCCATGTCCGAATTTCAAACTCATTCTCGTGCTCGTCGTAGTACTTGTCGAATACTCCAAACAGATTCGGCTCTCCGGACCCAAAGTCGTCGCCCGCGGCAAGCTCGCTGCCTGTTCCAGATTCGCCAAATTCCGGGTGCACGATCTCCCATGCGTAGCGAGCCACGTGTGCTCCCGTTTCTCCGTCCCTTTTCCAGATGAACCCGCCGCCAACTGACGTTTGCACGAACACATCCAACTGCCAGTCGCCGTCAAGATCTGCCAGAATCGGACCGGAAGTGCGACGGGCGTCTCCGTGACCCTCGCCTTCCGTGTAACTGTAGATCCACGGATCGGAGGTGTTGGCACCGCTATGGCTTATGTTCACGAGGTATTGATCCGGCAGACAGCGCACGCCTTCATTGATCGTGCTGTCTTCCCAGATCAAGACGCCGTCCTGGTGATTCCCGGGCAGGCTCCACGCCTGAATTCTCCACATCACTTGCGCGACGAACTCCGGCTTGCCGTCTCCGTTCAAGTCGCCCGACGCCGGAACCGTTTGCGCCACTTGCGGCACAGTGAAGGCCGTACCCGTATAGTCCTCCAGTCCCCACGGCACGAGCTTCCGGTTCGTCTCCCCAAGTTCCGCAAATCCGTCGTCGTACTCGTAGAAGTGGACTCCCACGGTGCTGCACATGTGATTGAACCCCTCGTGCCAGAGACCGTAGCTGCCGGATCCCACGAAACACAGCTCATCCACGCCATCGCCGTCGGCATCAGCCGCCGCAGGCGTCGTCAACCGTTGATTGAAGCGGTCACCGGAGAAATAATCCTCATCGGTCGTGCCGATAATCTGCCAAGCGTGGATCATAGAGTGCCAATGATAACAATCGCCTATTCCATGGCAATCGGGATCCGGATACGGCGTGTGTCCTTCCCAATCGCCGCACCCTTCAATTCCGCTCAATGGACAATCGCCAGGCGCGTACATCACCGCGACCGAACCGCCGACAACGAGCCACGGGTAACCATCGGCAGTTAGGTGGGCAATCGCCACCGGACTGCAGAATTCGTAGCCCGGTTCCGGTGTCCAATGAAACAGCGGGTGCTCGGAATCAGGATTCTCCAAATTGAACACCCAGATATCTGACCGGCCCGTGACAATCACCTCTTGATATCCGTCGCCCGTGAGATCGTAGACCACCGGGCCGGAAGTCTGCTCGTCTGCGAAATCGAAAGCAATGTCTCCGCTTCCCGAAGTCCAGTCGGTGTCCAGCATGGGAGTCGGTGGCTGAGCCAATGCAGCCACTCCTCCGATTAGAACCGACAGGGTAATCCAGAGTACTTGTTTCATGAGAACCTCCCTCATTTGATGTGTGTGATTTGGATTGGAGCGTATTGCACATGCCCCAGAAGGGCGAGATAATAATTGCCACTGGGCAGTTTCCGCAAGCGGGGATCGTCAATCTCCGCGCTGCGAACGCCCGCGGGAAAAGTCCGCGACCAGACGGTGCGACCCAGAATGTCGTAGAGAACTACATTCTGATCCCACAGTCCGGGCAGAGTCAATTGCATGGATGAACCGAACGGATTCGGATGAACGGAGAATGTTCCGATGGTAGCGCGACGCGGTGATTCACGCGAATCGTTCGGCGGAAAACCGTACGTGTAGAGATGCAGCTGCGGAAAATCATCGCCGCGGAGATAGCCCATACATGTGAAGGCAAGTTGTGCGCTATCCAGCCTGACTATCGAATACGACTGCGCATACATGTTGGGATCGATAGATGATAAAGGATGAGTCCAAATTCCGTCTGCGCGTCGAAATGCCCAGTGAAGGCTCGGGTAGGCATCCCAGACGAGGAGACAGTTGCCCGCAGCATCTGTCTTAACAATTCCTTCACCTTGCCTGTTTTCGCTTATGACCAGTGAGTCTAATATGGTTTGAAAAGTCGAATCCACTCTTACGAGTGCCACGGCCGGGTTTGCGCTTCCGATTCGAAGGTCGGAATTTCGATAGGCGTCCATGTCGAACCCATCCTTGCCTATGCCAATTGATTGCCCTTGAAGAGGCGAATAGGCGGTTTGTGTTGTGTCCTCGGCAAACCGTACCACCACCACGTGGCCGTCGCTGCCGTCCCAGGCGTACATTGCCATCCACGGCCGGCCATCGGCTGGGCTAAGAATCATGCTGGTATTGTATCCATTAAGCGCGATGCCATTGATCGGCCTGCGCCACTGCAACGTTTCTGCCTCGGTCGTGAAGCGATAGTAATAGCAGGGCGAAGTGGTGCCGACTACATGGATTGTGCTGTCGGACGGATCGAGCACTGCGGATGTATTCCAATCTTGTATTGCCCCGTCATAGCCGACCATTGTGGGCGGCCTCACTTCTTCACCGTCGGTGTTGCGCTCGGTCAGGTACAGGGCGCGCGTGGGCTCGGCAGGATCAAACTCGCCGAAGATACAGAAGACTCGCCCGCCATCCGTCATGGCACGTATGCACCTCGGGTGCGGATGATCACCGACCCAATCGTTCAGGCGCACCGTGTCCGTCAAAATGGTGCCGTAAAAATCCGTGCGCAGATAGAACAGCGGTTGGCTTCGCACATACAGTGGATCAAAATCGCAGCGAAAGAAGTGATGCAGATTCCCGAGAGAATCGGCGACCGAACTGCATTCCCGCACTTGGCCTGGAGGCGGGAAATTTGTCAGTTGGAAATGTTGCCACTCCTGCCCCCACGCGGCTGCGGTCATGAGCGCTCCCACAACCACTGTTAGTATTAGCTTTTTCATTTCGTGCCCTCCAAAATAACAACAAAGCGAATGCATCGCAGCCGGGTATTCGGTCGCGAGCATTCGCTTATAGAGTCATTCGTCTTTCGTTGCATCGTCCACCCCCCCGGAGGTTCCGCATTATGAATATGTTAGTGTACACAAATGGAACGGGATTGTCAAATCATCCGTGCTCAGCGCATAGACCCAATCCCGCACGCGCTCCCAGTCCCCTGAAAAACGAAATTCCGGTGGGATATCTTCCACCGGAAGCGGGCGCGTGGCACTCAAACTACAAATGACAAACTACAAACTTCAAATCCGAATTGTAGTTTGAACTTTGGGGCTTCGCCCCCCCCCCCCGGATCCATCAGCCAATGTCGACCGTTCATCATTACCTCCCAATGCAAGTTGGATTTGGTCGGGTGCCGGAACTCCCGGCACGTCAGAACATTTGCTTATGCTTCAATATACGAAAGCGAAAAGCCACTGTCAAATTGCATTATCTTAATATGATAGGACGCGTCACGTGCCAAGCTGCTTGAAATGTTGTCGGTAAATCGGACTCACCCGCCTTCGGTGGACAGGCACAGCAGTTGGCCCTTAAACCCGTCTCGTGATGTCTTTTGCGTTGTTCATGACAGTTATGCACGATCCAGAATTTTTGGTTCGTATCTTGACTTATTATCCATAATAACATACATTAGGCCAGAATCAACGAAGAAAGGAAAGGAAAACATGTACAGAGTCAGTAGAAGTTGTGTGGCCTCAGCTCGCTTGACAAAATGTTTCTTGCTTAGCATGCTCATCAGCTGCCTCCTCGGCAGCCAGGCTTTGGCTCAGATCTCGGCCGGCGGAGAACCGGTCTCAATCACGCGGTCGATCACAAGTCAGCCCCCATCGGTGTCCATGCCCGCAGTCGATGCCATGGCTCTGGTCGCCGAAGACGAAGCCGAACAGGTCGCGGCCGCCCCGCTGCTGCCGCCACTGCGCATCGCCGCGGGTCACGAAGTCAATCTGAACTTGAACAATTCGGGCCTGTGGGAAACGCTGCCGACCGGCGAGCGCGTTTGGCGCTTGCGTATCGAATGCCCCGGCGCGAATGCAATGTATTTCTGGTTCAACGAGTGGAACATTCCCAAAGGCGGACGGCTATTCGTCTACAACGACAGCCGCACGGATATTCGCGGCGCTTTCACTCACGAAAACAACTGGCATGAGGGCACGAACATTATCGCCCCTGTTCCCGGCGGCGCGCTGACTCTGGAATACAATCTCGATGCGGGACTCGAAGAAACCGGACAGCTCTCCATCGGCCGCGTGCTGCACGTCTATCGCCGGGTGTTCGAGGATGAGAACGCGCTCGACAACTTCGGCGATGCGCAATCCTGCAACATCAACATCAATTGCCCGGAAGGAAATAACTGGCAGGACGAAAAGCGCGCCGTGGCGATGATTGTTTCCGGCGGCGGCCGCCTCTGCACCGGAACAATGGTCCGCAGTTTGTGCAACGATTTCGATCCGCTCTTTATGACCGCCGATCACTGCATCGACGGAAATCAGGCGAACTGGGTCTACATCTTCAACTACGAAGCCGCCGGCTGCCCGAACCCCGGTAGCGAACCCTCCACCGCACAATCGGTCTCGAATTCAACTCATCTGATGAGCTGGCCGCTGGGAACAGGTTCAGACATGGCGCTGCTTCGTCTCTCTTCAGCACCCCCCCCCAGCTACAACCACTACATCGCCGGTTGGGACCGCAATAACGTCGCGCAAACGTCGACGGTTGGAATCCATCACACCGACGGAGATATCAAGAAAATTTACGGTGACAACAATACCGCCGTCAGCGATCAGTGGACCGGCACACCCAACACCCACTGGAAGATCGAATGGGATTACGGTGCCATGTGCTACGGCGCTTCCGGTTCCGGCGCATGGGATCAGAACAGTCGCCTTAAGGGCCCGCTGACCGGCGGCTATCCCTGCTGCAACAACGCGGGTCCGGATGAAGCGTGGTACGGTAAGATCTCGCTCTCGTGGACCGGCGGCGGTACTCCGGCCACTCGACTGAGTGACTGGCTCGATCCGTGCGGAAACGGTTCAACGACAACCAACGGCATTTATCCGCCAATCGCGAGCAACGACAACTGCAACACCGCCTATTATGTCGGCTACGGGACCGATGCCTTCCCGTTTTCGCATGCGAGCAACACCACCGGGGCGACGAATGACTACGGCGCGACCTGCCGCACCTTCCCAGGACCGGATCTGGTTTACTACTGGTACTCCGGCTGCTGTTCGACCGCGGTGACAGTTTCGGTATGTGGTGCGGCCACCTGGGACACCGGTATCTACGTGCGTCGCGACTCCTGTAACGGTACGGAAGTCGCCTGCAACGACGACGCCTGCTCCTCGCTTCAGAGCGAGGCCACGTTCAATGCCGAACCGGGAAAGATCTACTACTTCTTCATCGACGGCTATTCCGCGACATCCTTCGGAGCCTATACCCTGAATATCACGGGTGCGTCACTGGAACCGGCGGTCACCAACGACCATTGCACGAGCCCGATTCTGATCAATTCGCTGCCATACAGTCACGCGAGCAACACCTGCACGGCGGTCAACAGCCGCACAAACTGCGTCGGGCCGACGTCACGGGACGTCTTTTACACGCTGAATCTCGCCACCTGCCAAACCG
The DNA here is from genome assembly GCA_964529255.1 of uncultured Alphaproteobacteria bacterium. GTDB lineage: Bacteria > Electryoneota > RPQS01 > RPQS01 > RPQS01 > CAZVXJ01. The sequence continues at coordinate 6,621 of CAZGVT010000090.1, forward strand.
TGACGGTCACAACTTGCGGTTCGACCTGTTTTGATACGGCGATCGAAGTGCTAACGGGCGGCTCCTGCCCCGGAACGACGCAAGTGGCCTGCAACGACGATAACTACTGCGGTGGAGACTTCACCCTGAGATCTACGGTCACCTTCGACGCCGTTGCCGGACAAAACTATTACATCGTCCTGCACGGATTCTCGACCAGCGCGGGCCGCTATCAGCTCGACGTGACCGGCGTGCCGTTTACTCCGCCCGGTGACGATTGTTCGACGGCCATTGTGATTCCCACGATTCCCTACAGTGTCAGCGGAGACACCCGCTGTGCGCAGAACAATTTTTCCAATTGCGTCGGCTCACTCTCGCGGGATATCGTCTACAACTACGTCTCGCCGTTCTGTCAGCAAATCACGCTCACGACCTGCGATGCGAACACAAATTACGACACGGCGATTGAAGTCAGAACCGAGGGCGCGTGCCCCGGGGCCGTGCGCATCGCGTGCAATGATGACGACTTCACCTGCAACTTGAACGGATTGTACAGCCGGCTGACCTTCGACGCGGCGGAGAATCAAACCTATTACTTTATTGTGCACGGTTTCTCGACCAATGCCGGAGCCTACACGCTGAACATCTCCGCGAATCTCGAAACTCCGTCCAATGACGATTGTGCGGGAGCGAAGGGGATCTTTTCGCTTCCTTATGTCGATATCGGCAGCACGAGCTGTGCTGCGGATCACAACTATGGAACCTGCGCGGTGATCAGCACACCCGATGTCGTCTACCGTATGAATGTCGGGTCGTTTTATCTGACGCCGTGCGCGGTGGTCAATGTCTCACTGTGCGGCTCCAGCTACGACACTCGCCTCGAAGTCCGGTCGGATGGCGCTTGCCCCGGCACGACGATGGTCGCCTGCAACGATGACAGCTACTGCTCCGGTACCTACACGCTGCAATCCACCGTCACGTTTGCCGCAACCGCAGCGACCGATTACTGGATTATCGTCTACTCGTGGAGCAACAACCAGTATGGACCGTACCGGATCGAAGCCAACATTGTCTGCGATCCCGATTCACTCGTCGTGCAGCGCCAAGGCAACGACATCTATCTCGACTGGGCGCCCGTTGCCGAAACGAGCGGCACGATCAACTACAAGGTCTATCGTGCAGCCACTCCCGACGTGCCGTTGCTGCCGGGGAATGTGATCGCCACGGTGAACACGCCGTACTATACGGATGCCGGAGCGGTCGGTAATCCAGCCGATCGCTTCTTCTACGCCGTTACTACTGACGCAACCTACCCGCTGACGGATCCGCCGGGTGAAGGCGCCATCGCATCGCTCGACGGTGTGCCGCCGGTGGAGACTCCGCAGAAAGACGGTGCCGTGATCCTCGATTGGCAGGCCATGCCCAATGTGCTCGTGCCGGCGTACATCGATCCGGCGGACATGGAAGGTCCGAATCCGAACAAGACCGAAATGCCGCGCTAAACTCGCGATTGCGCAAGTAGGTTGACAAGCAATCCCCCGCCGAAAGGCGGGGGATTGCTTGTGCTGCTTGAGGTCGCCGTAACATTCGCACTTTCAACGGCTTCTGACCGAGTGGGGACCGTAGTCTCGGCAAGAATATTGACCGCGTGGAATTCGGGCTGATTTCGGCGATACCTCGCAAAAAAATCACGCAAGCCTGCCGCAGGGCTATTGATTTTTTTAGAAGCATTCATTATCTATGTGACGAGCCTAAGCACGCACGGACCACTATCAAACAATAAAGTCCAACAGTTTGGGAGGAATCCATCATGTTTTCCAGAATGTGTGTGTCTCTCTCTCTCTAATCGCCTTGCTTTGCGTTGTCCCGACGGTCATGGGACAAATCGCCACGGTTACCGACAATTCCTGTACGGCGGCAACAACCTGCGCAGGGATTTCCGGGCATGGGTGTCAGCAGAGTGCTCCTTTTACTGTGCCCACGACTGGCGAGTACCACATTGCTGCCTCAATTGACGAATGTGGAACGGGCATCTCGTGTCCCAATTGCCTGGCGGAAGTTTATCTCGCGAAGCATGACAATCCGCCTAATGTATTTCTCTGTCTACACAACTCCTGCGGCGTTTCCTGCACATCTATTGAGCAGACCGTTACGCTGGAGAAGTACACAGAGTACATTCTCTATGTCTGCAAAATAGACTGTGTGGATGATGACTGCAGCCCCTGCGGAGCGGGTTACACGGCACGTGCCACGGTGCGTTAGTTCACCGCGAAACCGACTATCCATGCGTGCTTGGGTTTTACTATACATTGCGGCACCTTGCGTCGCCAGCGTGTTGCGCGTACCCACCGACTTCTCGACCATACAGGCCGCATTAGACGCGCTACAAGCCGGGGATACCGTTCTTGTCGCCGTTGGAGTATACCATGAGTCTGTCACGGTCGCGGAAGGCATTTCATTTGCGCTATTTGGTGATGCTTCCCCGGACACCGGTGACTATCCACGTCCCTTTATAGACCCATCGCTGGTTGACGGTTCCGATTCACTGGCGTGCCTGACGATTCCGGAAAATAGTGTGGGAGTCATCCAGGACTTCGGCTTTCGAAATGGTGGAGAGATGTTCCCGCGACGACGGCCGTCGGATAATGGAGGTGTTGTCAACCGGGCAGATAGTTTAATCGTCCGCCGGTGTGTCTTTGACAGCACATGGCTGGGATTGACTCCGAATCCTGGCTGGCTTCGTCTGGACAGCTGCGTATTTTTGCAGAACCCGGGCAGTTGCGTCAGAATGACCAGCCCTCAATCACGCGTGGTAATGCGCGGCTGTTATTTTTCCGGATCCGGCGACGTGCTGATCTGGATTCTCGACAGTGCCCTTGTGGAGAACTGTCGATTCAAGGAGCGCGAAGTGTGGGCGACGGGCCAGGGGATTACGCTGCGTGGGTGCGTTTTCGAGTCAAACGACAATATGGTCGCCACACCACTTTGGAGCGACAATATTGAGGGAGGCGTATTCGAGGACAATGTTTTTGATCGCCTTCGAGTTATGACTGCACCGATGGCACTCCATGTGTCTGAAGAAGCGAATCGTCCTACCCTAGTGCGCGGAAACAGATTTGTCCGTACAACGCCGAGCAGTCTCGGCGCAATCGGCGCAATACTCACTTACGTGACTGACAATGAGACGGATCTGATTGTTGAGGATAATCTGTTCGACCATTGCGGCGGCGGAGTGAACGGAATTCGAGCAGTGCAGTTGAGCATGTCGGCGATCATTCGCGCCAACAGATTTTATGCTGCGATCAACAACACCATTCCTTGTGTGTGGGCGCCGGAAGCCGAAGACTTGATCGTGACGCACAACTTCTTTCATCGCACAGGGCTTGCGCTCGATTACAGCTCACCGGGTCAGGCCGATGCGCGCTGGAACTGGTGGGGTGATTCCACAGGACCATTCCACCAGTCAGAGAATCCCGGTGGACTGGGAGACATGGTGTTGGGGGATTTACTTCTCAATCCTTGGTACACTGATTCACTCGTTTTGGAAACTACCGAAGCAAGTTTCCCGGCGGTGCAGTCAAACTCGTTTGGCGTATACCCGAATCCGTTCAACAACAGTATCCGGTTAGATGTGATTGGACTGCTTGGAAAGCAGGTGCGTGTCACGATGCATGAACTACTGGGGCGAGAGGTTGATCTGATCTACGATGGGGTGATTGAACAGAGTAGACTTGAGTATGCGGTTCCGGCGAAGGTTGCATCGGGGGTTTATTTCATTCGTATGGCAATGCGAGACCATGTCGAGATGAGAAGAGTCGTCCTGCTGAAATAGTTTTCGAAGCTCATTCGACACGGATGTTGTTCACAAATACGAAAGATCGCTCGTGACAGGCGACCTCATTTCGTGCTTCGCCCGGCCGAAACCTCTCGCGTGCCGGCATT
>CAZGVT010000091.1:0-10469 GCA_964529255.1 uncultured Alphaproteobacteria bacterium
CGCGAGAAATCCGAGGGGTTACGGTAGTATGAGTAGGTAAGAACGGGAGAGAGTAGCTGAATTCCGCTGCCCGGTTAACGATTACTGACCCGGGTCAGCTGCCAAGTGGTAAAGACTCAACGTCAATAGCGTTTAAGAAACCACGATGAATGACCGATAAGAAAGACAGAGATGGACATTTCCCGGGAGAAAGGTGGAATGAACACAGAGCAATTCACATGTCCGAACCCCGCTTGTCCGGACTTTGGCAAGAACGGAACAACAAATATCAGCTTGTATACCAGATATGGTCGCAAGCAAGTCCGGCTGATGATCTGCAGCACCTGCGGCAAGACGTTCAGTGAGCTGAAGGGCTCGCCGTTTTGGGATAGCCGGCTGGATTGGGACACGATCGAGAAAATCTATCGTACGCTTCTGGAAGGCCAGGGCATACGCGCGACGGCGCGGCTTCACAATTTATCGAAGAATACGGTGAAGCGCTATCTCCGGCTGGCCAGAAAGGACTTTCTCACCGTCGAAAAGTTTCTATCGGAGCGGGGGGTGCTGTCAGGAAATGCCTCGCACCAACTTAAGGACCTGGTCGACCGGCATGTTGACCGGAGTGTGTCTTTCCGAACGCACATGAATCGGATGTAGGCCGCACCGCGCCCAATATCACGTAGCTTGAATAACGGCCACCTCAGTTTAGACGCCTGAGGTGGCCTTTTCACTATGGAATCCAAGGGTGTGGACTGGTCCGTGCAGCGTGTCTGGGAAACGCGCCATTTTCGCAGGCAACCTTGACTAGGCCACTAAATATTCGTATAATGACACCATCGTGAACTTAGCCTTACGTGTCCGGTTGACAGGTTATTGATTTAGGAGGGCTGCCACGAGATGGAGTTTTCATGGTCATTTCACTTCATGCCGCGAGTCGTGAAATCGATGGCAAGTCGGGCACCTGGTCTTCACGCTGATAGCCCTTCTGATTGCGCCGGCAACTCCCGCCACCGCCCAGTTCAGTATAACCGTATCTAATGAGTGCTGTGACGCAAATGCACCGTCTAATATGGAGCAGACCGGTGGCGACGACTTCCATACGTGGTACGTTTACTATGACGCCACAAATACGTGTGACCAAGTCATCGTTACAGTAGAATTGGAGGACACGCCTATTTGGAGCGGAACGCTTTGCGGATGTGGCACGACGACCTTTGACTGCCCGACGGCCAGCGTGCACTCCGTTCGCGTCAAGGTAATTTGCGGAGTATGCACCCAGGGAATATGCTCCGGATGCACTGCGGGAACATCAACTGTGAAAGTCTATTCCCCGGCGTTAAGCAATTGCGCAACTCCTCGTCACTGATCTCCACAGTCAATGACCTATTGGAGTCTCACTTGTATCGCATTCGCGGTTGTGGAGTGTTCGTATCTGAGCATTGCCGGCGTGCTCACCGTTCCGACCGAGTATCCCACGGTTCAAGTCGCCCTTGACTTCTGCTCGGAAGGGGACACGGTGTTGATACTCCGTGGCCGCTACGATGAGTCAATAGCTATCCCGGACGTTTCAGTACTTTTGGCCGGCGAGTGCCACACACTGCTCTTGGGGGCACGAAACGGGGCCCAATGACCCGGACGAAAATCCGTTTGGGCTTGGCGATAGTACCGGCGACAGCATTGCAGTAAGTCCGTGGTATTTCGATACGACGCTTGTCGGAGTACGCCGGGAAAACTCACCACTGGCTGCAACTGATTTCGTTTTCGGGAACGTTTTTCCGAATCCCTTCAATGATAGAGTGACCATTGAGTTTGCGGTCTTGCGTGACTTGGGCGCGCGGTTGGAGATCTATGATATGATCGGTCGACTAACCGCTACGTTTGCCGAAGACGTTTACAGCATCGGAGTGCACAGACTGGCTTGGCATCCTGAAAGCGACGCAAGCGGAATTTATTTTGTACGCTTGTCGAGTACGGGCCAGGCAGGTGGCGTTGTCAAGAAAGTCCTCTTCTTGAAATAGACTCATTGGCATTGCCACTCGACAATTCTCTCGGAAGATCGTGAACTTAGTACTCGGAATTTTCGCAATTTGTCTTTTTCTTTTTGTTTTTTTCGGGGTGTAGCGCAGCCCGGTAGCGCATCTGCTTTGGGAGCAGAGGGTCATCGGTTCAAATCCGGTCACCCCGACCATGTGAGAACAGCGGCCAATCGGTCGCTGTTTGCATTTTGTATAGCCGCGATTCCGGGTTAAGTCACAAAATACTTTGCCCCGGATTTCTTTAGAAAGGAGTTTGCGAGCGAACCTTTCAGCATGGCAATCGTCGCAATCGTCCCCGCTTCTATGCAAGTCGATGCTGCGACTGTTACGGAGCGTGGAGATTCCGCCACCGGATATCCCGTACGCGGATCGAGAATGTGGCTGTAACGAATTCCGTCTTTCATGACAAACCTGCGCGCATCACCGCTGGTAGCGATGCCGCCGCGCTCTACTTCCATCATGGCGGTGCTGCGTGTCCCGGTTGATTCAGGATCGTCAACTCCCACCGACCAGCAGCGTCCGTCGGCTCGCACTTCGCTGACAAAGAGATCGCCGCCGAAATTTACGACAAAAGAGGCGCTCGTCTGCTGAGACAGAAGTCCGGCGGCACGATCAACCGCATACTCTTTCCCGATTCCCCCGAAATCGATTTCCATTCCATCGGGCAGCGAGATAACCGGGCGGCGCCAGTTGACACGATGCCAGCCGACAAATCGCGCTAACCTGGCGATTGTCTCCACCGCGGGCAGCCTGTCGCCGCCATCGAATGTCCATGCACGGCGCAAGACTCCCGTGGTAATGTCGAACAGCCCATCGCTGAACTCGAAACACTCGGCAGCATAGTCGAGCAGATCTGCAGTCTCGCCGTCAACTTCATTCTCGCGGCCCGAGGAGGCATTGATGAGCGAGACGACACTGTCCTCACGATAGCGGCTGAACTTGTGCTCGATCCGCTTCGCTTCAGCGAGCGCGCCACGCACGAGGTCAACGGCATCACTACGTCTCTCAGTTTCAGCGAGTATCTCACACGGACCTCCCAGTGCCTGGAATTGTCCGGCCCAGTGATCGCCGCGCCAGTCCAATGAATATACAGTACCGTAAGAAAGGGGTTCAAGCCCGCAGGAAGTCACCTCAGGCTGGTGGCGTAGCCCACGGTGGCAATCACTGTGTTCACCACGGGAAAAAGATCATAGTCTCTTTGTACACCGCGCGCGGAGGACGGATGATGCCGCCCTCCCTGCCGCAGGTATTCAAGTTTAAAACTCATTTCGCCAATCCTGCTCAGCGTGAAGCCCCATCTCGCTCCCGCCGTCACGGTCGTCAGATATCCGAGTCGATAGTCGCTGCTTGCGTACTCAGGAAGCGGCTCCCCTTGTGGAATTCCGCAGGAGAAGAAATCGGCGGAATTTTGCATATAGTAGCGCAGATGCGGCTCGATGGACATGCGCTTCGGTAACTCAATGAAGTAGCGAACGTCCACAGTTTGTGAGCGAAGCCCCCAGTCGTCCCAATAAAACCGGTATGAAAAGTGAACGACGTCTTCATGCCGCTGATAAACGGAGGAGAGAAAGACGCTTTGCCTGGCACGGTTGTCGGGTCTCTTCTCATTGCGGTAATCGTACGTGAATCCCGAATTTCCGTCGATCACACCGACCAGCTTGTACGGCTCAGTCAAGTACCCCTTTTCCTGACTGCGCGAGAAATTCAATCTCGCCATCCACCTTCTCGATAGCACTCGGGAAACGCCGATCATGCCATCAACGATTCGCTTGCCAAACGAACCATCTCTTGTGGGGCTCCAACTGTAGTCAAGCCCGGCCGGTTTGCCTCCCTGCGGCGTGATGCGATCCGAATTGGCGCCGACGCCCAGACTGAGTGTAGTCAATCGCTGCTGAAGATCCCAGTTGACCGTCGACCGCACTCCGGTTGAGGAATAATCCGTTTCAAGTGATCTGTGCGCGCCGAGAACCCCGGTGAGCATACGATGCAAAGGCCGTTCGTACTCCGCGTCGATCGAGAAGCGATTGTCCTGAAAACTGCGGAGAGGCGTCTCACCGACAGGAACCTGAAATGTGTTCCCCGAGGGAGTCGTAAAAGTCTGTACTCGATTTGTCGGCAAGGCTCCATTGGGTGAGGCGCCGGTCATCGAGTCATACACACCTCGCAATGCCAGTGATTGCCCGTTTCTAAACAACTTTTTGATCCGCACAACGGGTTCAACAACGGTCGTCCGACCGGACTCTGCATAGAGCAGTGAAGCCGCGTCGATCTGAAGACTCCCCGCCCCATCGGAGGCGGCCGCTGCCGTCGCCGACGCCGACAACAATGCGCACGCCGCCCTATGCAACTTGAATCGCTTTGCTGGAATGTCGTCCTGCCGCCTCAATTGCATCCGCAGCCTCCGCCGCCAACGCCCGCTCCGCCGGAGGAGCCTTCCTTGCTGAAGTAAATGTGATCGTCAAGATAATTTTCGAGCGGATCGGGCGAATACTGCATTTTTTTCTGCGACAGAATGTCTCTCTCCCAAGGCTGGACACGCTGTACAGCACATCCCGAAAGCAGGAGTGCGGCTAATCCGATCGTCAGACTTAATCTCGCTCTCATTTAATCTCCGTCGGCTGTTCGTTCATCAATTTCTGCAGAGTCTCGTATATTTGTTTTCGCTCTTTATCCCGAAATCCCTTGCCTTCAAAAACGATCTGCCCGTCGCGGTCGATGATGAAAGTACTTGGCATGGCGCTCACCCTGAAGGCGGTGGCGGCCAAGCCATCCGTGTCGAATGCAATCGAAAACTCTGCCGGATTATCTTTTAAGAAAGCATCCACTACGGAGCGCTTCTTGTCCAGATTCACCGCGATAATGGCAAAGTCCCGTTCGCGATACAATCGCGCGGTCTCGTTCATGAACGGAAATGACTCCCTGCATGGCTTACACCAGGAAGCCCAGAAGTCAAGGTACAGGACCTTTCCACGCAGTGAATCAAGCTGAATTTCGCCGCTCTCAGTTTTGAGCGCGAGCTTGGGGCAATCACGACTATATGCCACCGCACAGATCGTGAACAGGCTCAGCGCAGCGATTGGAACTATCCTTATCAACACAACTCCTCCGCATGACCCACATCTCTACTTAACAACCTGTTTACCTTCTTTGGCGCAATAAATATCCCGGAGACTCTGAACTCCAAGGTTGCTTCTACTATTGAAGAAACAGATACCTGTAAATGGGACCAAACTTGGCGTATTCAACTTCGCGAGGCATGCCGAGAAGTCCGGCCCTGTTAGGATCATGAATCCCGACTTCGGACTATCATCGGCCTTCAACACAGAGTGGCTGACCCATCAAGGATGGAGTCGTCCCCCAGATTTGTGACAAAGGCCTGGGCCGTGTTGGCTGCTTGCAGCCGACCGCCGGTCAGATCACGTTCGAAAACTCGTGAGTGCTCGCGTGGCGAATTGAGAGTCACCTCGCGGCTCCCAAGACAGACCTCTCAAACGTCGATGGGGATTGCCAAGAGTCTGAGGCAGTCCCATGAATAGGGGGCGGCCTCGTTTGTTGAGATTTGAGATCAATCCGAAAATCGCGAACGTGAGCGGCAGAGAGTGTAACGTCGGTAACATAAGTGATTCCACCAGGATTAGCTAACGACACAAATGAGCAAAGGGGCCAACTCGATATTCTTGAGTCAGCCCCATCAGCTTCAGTCCCCGCAGTTTCAGATCACCATGGCCCGCACACGCTCACGATCGCGTAGAATTTTCGCGACTCTACCGCTACGATACCCGCATCCGTGTAGCTATTCGTTCCCACCGTTGCCAGATAGTTTTCGGCCGTTAACTCAACATCGGAGTCGGTATCACCGTAGATTCGATAGCCGCTTGCTCCGGGAACCGCCGGCCAGTGCAATTCAACATCCATCGAATCCTGCCCTGAGTAGTGAATCACCACGCTGTCGGGCTCCGGGCAATAGTATGAACAGGGAGTGCACCACAACAAACCGGAATAACCGCCACACGCAATATCATCTCGCGCAGCGAAGGACATTGCGTAAGTTCCGGGATCGAGACACGCTGCCACACAGGCAAACTCGCAGGAATCCCCCACCGCCGTCGCAAGCGTGTCCAGATTCGTACATCCGGCGGAAATATCATATAGCGCGATTTTGAACGGATACGTCGCCGTCGCACACCACCGCACGCTGTCAGAATCCGCCAACTGAAGTTGATACCAGTCGCGATCAAAGCTTACGACAAGGTCATCGGTATAGTAGGTGCTTCCGCAGATTGCCGAATTGCACTCGATCGGAGTAAACTGGTTCGGATACTCGTCGCAGCCGGCGTTCAGGTCCACGGAATTCGGGCAGGGTTCGCCTTCTGCAACTGTTCCCGGCGGGCAGGTGTCGAGGCAGCATGGAGCACATTCCACACTGACGAAGTAGCTTACGCAGGCCACAGGATTACAGATGCCTGTCGACACTTTGAAGCCATAAAAGCCGGGTTGCGCGCACGCAATGTTTACGCACTTCGTTTCGCATGTGTGCGCATTAGGTCCAAACTGCTCAAAATAGCTTGAACATGAAGGCAAGGCGCCGAAGTAACCCCAGCTCAAGCTGGCGTCGAAACCCGCTGTCAGGCAAACACGCAAGGACTCCGGCTGCAAGACTTCCAATAGATAGAGATCCTTGTCGTACACGGGATAACCATCGGAATAGCCGGTGCCACAAATCGTCTGTCCGCATTGGATTTCGCTGAACGACGGCGGATCGGAGCCGCAACCGCGATTAAACTGATCCGGGTAATTGGGGCACGGCTCATTCTCTGCGATTGCACTGTCCGGGCATTCAATGGAAAGGCAGCACTCGCACGGCTCGCAGGCGAGCACGATCATGTACGGGCCTATCGAATTGGACAGGTGATACGATGGCTGAAGCTTTAGCACAAAATTGTCCCTGACGCAACTGAAGACCCGGTGCACGTCCGGTTCTTCATTGTCGTCATAATCAAGATTAACGAACGAGCCGCAACAGATTACTTCGGCAAACCCCGTCGGATCGTATCCCTTTCCATAGGGATAGAATCCCGGAGTGGAGTTTCCGAATATATCAATTGTGAGTCTGGTGCACTGGCCTGGAGGCAGGGAGACGATGTAATTGTCTTCCTCATACAGGGTGTTGTCAATTACACCGCATAGCGTATCTCCGCAGAAGATCGTGTCAATCGTCGAGTAGCAATTGTCGTTTTCCGGTTCGCGGTCTCGACTGGGATACGTGCACGGCTGACACGGCAGACACACCAGCCACGCCGTATACGAGTAACAATCCATGAGCAGGTTGATCTCCGGCGGCGCGGAAATCTTGAACGCATACGTTCCGGGCGGGACGCACGACGCGATGCACGCGACGTCGCAGGTGTCCGACGCTGCGAACCCAACCGTGTCGAGATTGTCACATCCGCCCGAAATCTCGAACACCGTCAACTCGAACGGCAGTTCCGACGCTGCGCACCAGCGGATGCTGTCCAGCTCGGTGATCTCCAGCACATACCAGTCGCGATCGTAGCGTTCGCCGTACGAATAAAACAGTTCCCCGCAAACCGTTTCATCACAAGTGATCGCGGAGTAATTGCCCTGCGGCACCACGTCGCATCCGCCGTTGAATAGGTCGGCGATGAACGGGCACTCTTCGCCCTCCCCTGATGCCAGCGGCGGACAACTGTCCACGCAGCAGGGATAACAGTCGAAGCTGATGAAATACGGCTCGCACTCGAACACGGAGCACTCCAGCGGTTCGACACTGAACTTGTAGATTCCGGGCGTCAGACATTCGAAAAAGAAGAGGCGCGTCACGCAGTCCGAGGGCTCGATGAATCCATAATATACCGTCTGCGAAGAACAGTCTACTTCAAACTCGGGCGCATAGAAGGCGATTGCAAACGAAAACTCCGCCCGCATCGTGATGACCAGTGATTCCGGCTCCGTCACGGAATGAAGAAAGATGTCCGTGTCGTAGTTTGCGGCGTCCGTCCAGTACGAAGATGCGCAAATCGTCTCGCCGCATTCCACTTCCGTGAACGCGGGTGGACTGGAATAACAACCGTTGTTGAAATTGTCCGGAAAATTTGGGCAGGGCTCGCCTTCCGGAATCGAGTTTGGCGGACACACGGCGGCCGTACAGCACTCGCAGGGCTCGCACGTCAGCGCCAGAATGTACGGCCCCGCGTTGACCGAATCCGCCGCCGTATATCCTTGGAACAACCCAATCCAGTAGTCGCCCGCGCTCAGGCAACCCAGTTCAAGATGCAGGTCAGGCTCTGAAACGCCGTCAATATTGTCCGCAAGCGTCTGATTGACACAACAGCCAAAAGCAAGGCTGACGATGGGATCATATCCTCTGCCGAACGGGTACATTCCCGCTGTGCTATCGCCGAACACGTCAAGGGTCACGCGCTTGCACTGACCTTCGGCGATCGTGAATTTGTAATAGTCAGTGTCCAGGTGACCCTGCCAGACGATTTCCCCGCATACCGTTTCAGTGCAGGAGATATCGTCGGCAAAGGTGATGCAATCGTCATTCAACGACTCATTTTCGATGTTCGGATAGACACAGGAATCCGTGCACGATTGGCACTCCAAAGCGAGAATGTACGGCCCGGATGTGGCTCCCGATCCCAGCACGGAAATCTCGTAGTCACCCGGTCCGAGGCAACCCACTTCCAGGCGCGCATCATCGCCAACACCGCCGGAAAAGTCGCAAGTGACCTCGCCACCGCAGCCGTCCTCATAGATGCAGACTTGCGGATCGAGTCCCTGCCCGAACGGAAAATATCCGGGAGTATCGTCTCCAAAAACATCTATCGTGACGATGTACGACTGCCCCACCGGGATGATTAACTCGTAGAAATCCTCTTCACCCGCAGCCACGGTGCCGCAGATGGTGTCCCCACACTGAATCACCGGGAGGTCCGGGAGGATGCACGCGTAGTTCGGCTGGAATTCGAGCGATGGATACGGGCACGGACATTGAACATCGCATCCCGCACCCGTGTGCACGCTGATGACATAGTCACCGGCATCGCTTGCTGTCAGCCCGTCCACAATGAGGAAGTAGACTGTGTCGGCCTGCGCGCTGAAAGTCACACAACTCTGCTCTCCTTGTGGTCCGCAGGAATCGTCATTGCAAACGACGAACGGGCCGGGACAGCCGCTCCGCCGCACCCACAAGACCGTATTGAATGACGACTCGCAGAGTGTGGCAGTGAGTAGGCCGGAAGCGGTTGCTGTGTAACGGTAGACCACGTCCGGGCCGAAGCTGTTGCCGCATATACCCGGCGCGTTGTAATCGTTGGCATAACCTGCGGTTGTTCCCGTCGCGCAAAAGGGAAGCGATACAATCACGGTGGCCTCCGCGCACGTCTCGCCTCCCTGATCGAGCGGATCTCTGCCACCTTCTCGGCCCGCCCGCTGGTAATCCGGAGACGACCCCGCGGCGGGCAAAACTGTTGCAAGAGTAACGATTAAACTCACGACCAGCAGATATTTCATGTGGCACCTGTTCACGATTGTTTACATTTGGCAGCCAATGTTATCTATTATGAAATATAGTTTCTAATAGCAGGGATGTCAACAAGTCTCCACAAGAATTCTCAGTTTTCGACTGAACCGCCTCGCCTTGTCGGGGGAACTTGCGCTCACGGGACAAAGTTCGTATATTTACAAGCTCAGAAAGGACGACACATGAAAGAGAAATTCCATCCGGCTTACCGGCTTGTATCCGTGGAGTGCGCCTGCGGGCACACGTTCCAGACCCGCTCAACTCAGTCTGGCGACAAGTTAAAGGTAGAAATTTGTTCAAGTTGCCATCCGTTTTTCACGGGACAGCAGAAGCTCGTGGATACGGCCGGTCGCGTGGACAAGTTCTTGAAGAAATACAAGAAAGCCACTGCCTGAAGCTCCGCACCCGCACCAAACCGAATTTGACCGAAAGTCCGAAATTCACCCGATTGTTCAGATCGGCGCTGGATTTCGGACTTCGAGCGTTTCTCCATGCTTCCGATCGGGGTGAACTCTCGTCCGAATTGGCGATGGGAGGGCAAGCGGTGATCGAAGGCGTCATGATGCGCAGCCCCAATCGTGTGGCCATCGCATGCCGAAAGCCCGATGGAGAAATTGTCGTACGAAGTTACCCGTATGTTCCCGTGACAAGGCGGATTAAAGCTCTTGGCCTGCCAATTGTCCGCGGTGCAGTAGGGATGATTGAAGCCTTGAAAATCGGGACCGACGCGCTGACTTGGTCGGCTGAACAGCAGATGACCGACGAGGATAAGGGTAAGCAGGCCGATCCAAAGAGTTGGAAGGCAAAGTTGGGCATGGCAGTTTCGCTGGCCCTTGCTTTTGCTTTTGGTCTTGGCCTTTTCATGTATTTGCCATACTGGGTCGCCCGAATTACGGTTGGAGAGGATC
>CAZGVT010000092.1:0-7917 GCA_964529255.1 uncultured Alphaproteobacteria bacterium
CCTCCACCTCGCCTGCATCCTGATTCTCCTCCGATGTTTTTAAGATACGCTCTAGAAGATATCCCAATAATACCAAAGTGCATTCTGTTCGCCGAGCGGGGTGCCCTCACCCCGCCGGATCCTGACGCACTCCCGTATCCGCCTTCCGGGCACCCGGAGACGGGCGCCTCGGCCAGTTCGGGAACGCAATCCCCACCGGTGATTTTGGGATACGCTCTAATCAAAACTCAGGAGTTTGCCATGTTTGTCATCACCCCCCGGTTCGCCTGGATTTGTGCCCTCTACATCTGTATCGTGTTAGCTTTGTCGTACAAGGCTCACGCTCAGGCATGTGACTACTCCGTGACCGCCGTAGACAGTACCTGTACCAGTCAGTTCGACTGTCAGTCCACCTCATCCTGTACGGTGCTCGCTTTCACACCCGCGTGCAGCGGATACTATGACCTCATTGCTGAAACTACCTGTTCCGGGAGCGGGTGTGAGTCGTTCAATTCATGCGTTGATGTCTACGACGGTTCCACGCACCTTGGATCGAACTGCCACCTGAATCCGTGCACCGGATGCGAGCAATTGTGCGTGAATTCCGTTTGTTTGACAGCCAATCAAGAATACAATCTTGTTGTTTGCCTGATGGACTGCGAGGGTGGTCAATGCGTTAGCCCGGCAAACGGCCCCTGCTCGGCATTAGGCTCAGTCAAGTTCAACGCCACGCACTGTCCGTGATGCCGCGATGTTTTGTCCTGGCTGGCTTCCTCGTGTGGATATCGAGCACGCCCGCGTGCGGCGATGTCATGCGAGTTCCAACAGATTTCCCGACCATTCAATCCGCTCTGGATGCGCTTTCTCCGGGCGACACCGTGCTGGTGGATATCGGCGAGTACGCGGAGGCTCTCACCGCACCGGCGATGCGATTTACATTGCTCGGAAATGTGGTGGTTGACACTGGTGACTTTACCCGGCCGGTCGTGGACGCTTCGCTGCAGGATAGTATCGACCGCGGCTGTCTGACACTTCCCCCGGGATCCGCCGGAATGATCGACCGCATGCGATTCCGCAATCGCTTCGGGATGTCGCATCGCACCGACGTCGGCGGCGTGAACTGTCTCGCAAATTGGATGGGTGTGAGGCACTGCGCGTTCGACTCCCTCTACACTGGAATCGGTCTCCCAAATGACTTGACATCCGTGCTTCAAGTCGAAAATTGCCTGTTCCAGATGGATTCGGTGGCTGGAATTAACGCGCAGAGTGCTGCGGTAGAAGCCTCGCGATGCGAATTCGTGGGTGGATGGGGATGGGCGCGATTGCGCGGGGGCGCGCACTCTCGAATTACCGAATGCTCGTTTCGTGAGGCCACCTTGTACCTGCTGACGACTGCGGGCGAAGACGTGATCGTGTCCAACTGCACGTTCGGTCCCAGCGGGCCGCACACATTCGTTCCGGTTGAACTCGTGGAGGGATCCGGAACAATCCGCGACTGCGTTTTTCGCGACATCGAGCTGGGTCCCTATGCCGGACTTGTTGAGTGCACGCCGGGAGACACGTTCCGGATTCTCGACAATTTGTTCATTGGAATCTCGGTTACTTCAGCGCAAGGGCGATCCGGCTTCTCCTCGCAATCCTCCAATGAACCGGCGACTTCATACACACTCTTCGAAAGAAACGTGTTCCTGTCCTGCACAACTGACTTTCCGCCAAAGTCGATCGCGATCTACAATGCCGTTCGCATGGACCGGAACCATGTTGCAGATAACGGTCCACCAATCAGGACTGCTATTCAGACATTCTTTTCGGGCAGCTTCGTCGGTCGGCAGAACATCTTTGTGGGAAATGGCAATGCACTCGTAAATTCGGGAACAGCCGAGATCGACGCCCGCTTCAACTGGTGGGGTGATTCGACCGGACCGTATCATCCGCAACTCAATCCGGACGGGCTCGGGGATCAGGTCGGAAACAATATTCTTTTCGAACCCTGGACGCGTGACACGCTTGAATGGCTCGAATCTGAAACCGACTTGCCGGAGATCCCGCAGAGGTTTGATCTGAGTGTTTATCCCAATCCCTTTAATGCAACCGCAACCATCCGCATTCGTGTCCCTGAGCCCGAGATTCTCAAAGTGGAATTGTTCGATCTGCTCGGCAGAAAGGTCGATGACGTGTGGAGCGGCGCCGTCGCAATCGAAAAGACAATTCGCTTGGATACGCAGGAGTTTCCATCCGGAATCTATTTCGTGCGCACGACCGAAGCGATCTACAACCGGCCACGGGCGACCGTGAAACTGGCCCTCGTGAAATGAATGCCGGGGCAAGCGTGAACGGAGCATCTCCGGACAAGGTCAGTTTGTATCATTGTCTGCAACCCGTGCCCTGTTATTAACTTGCGGATTTTCATCTTCCAGTCCAGCATGTTGACAAAGTCGACGGCATACATTATACTGTAGGAGGAACCGCAATGAAGACCCCTACTCCACTCAGTTTGAGGAGAATGCCATGTCTATCACTACCCCCCCCCCGACTTGTACGGATTTGCTTGGTTAGTGCGCTGATATTCAGTGTGTTCGCTACTGCGAGAGCGCAGTGCAGTTATCAGGCATCAACGTCAGACGCAACATGCACCAGTAATCACGACTGCCTCGAGCAAACAGGTTGTGCCTCGCTGGCCTTCACTCCCACTTGCACTGGCTGGTACAACCTTGAAGCCTGGATAGACTGCGGCGACGGTGACTGCGGTGAATTCCTTTTCCAGTCCTGCGTCAACGTGTACGATGGCGACACGAGAATCGGAGTGAATTGCCACAACAGTCCTTGTAATGACTGTCACGAAGACTGCGTCGGCTCGAGCGGCGGAGCCGTCTGTTTGCAGGCCGACCATGAATACAAACTCAACGTTTGTCTGACTGCCTGTCTGGGTGGCACGTGCCCGTCGCCACCGTCTTGCACAGCGTATGGCAAAGTCAAGTTCAACGGTAATGGCACTTGCTCAGGCAATTAGGCTGAGGGCCATCATTGCTACCGTGGTTGTACCGCTATGTGCGCTGGTGCACGCGACTGTGCTGCATGTGCCTGCCGAATACACAACTATTCAAGCGGCGCTGGATGATCTGGCGGACACCGACACCATTCTTGTCGAAATCGGAGAGTACGCGGAAGCGCTTACGGCGCCTGCCTTGCGATTCTTGCTGAAGGGCGAAGCGATTGGAGACACGGGTGATTTCCAAAGACCGGTGATTGATGCATCGCTGCATCCAAACCAGATTCACCAAGGGTGCCTGATCCTTCCACAAGGATCGCGACCTACTATTGAGGGTATCCGCTTCCGAAATCGCGTCGGCATGTCTCACAGGACCGCTGTTGGAGGTGTGACCTGCTATGCCGACACAGCTATTTTTCGTCGATGCGCATTCGACTCCACCCTACGAGGAATATGGTCCCCTAATACTCTGCAGACCCTCATCGTCGCAGATCAGTGTTGTTTTCGAGGGGACTCCGTGACCGGCATATACGCCGAGTCCGGAACTGTTCTCGCAACAAACTGCGGCTTCGTAGGCGGGTGGAATTACGCACACCTCGGTTGCGGTCCGCGATCTGTCATTGAAGCCTGTGAGTTTTCCGACGACTACCGCTACTTGTTGCTGACGAATGGATCCGACATTCAGATTCGAGATTGCATCTTCGGTCCAAGCGGAGTCCACGGTTTTGAACCCGTTGCGTTGACAGACTTCTCCGGTTCGGTTTCCAATTGCGTTTTCCATGACCTGTACCTCGGGCCATCCATCCTGACCATAGAGGTGGGATCCGCTGATCCAGTTGTGGTTGAGTCAAACATGTTCCAGAACAACCATACCACTTCCAATGGCGGCACTTCTGCAGTTGTGGTTGACGCTGTTGACGGTGCGGACCGGCAAGTACTGTTTTGCGGAAATACGTTCCTACAATGCTCTACGCTGCTTGAACCCAAGAGTATTTCCGTTCGATGCGGAGCGGAGATTCGTAACAACCGCTTCATCGCCAACGAACCGCAACATCGTTCGGCGATCCTGTGTCAGACGACTGATTCCGTGCACTTTAGGCAGAACGTCTTCGAGTCAAACGGTCGCGGCGTCAACAATGCCGCCTCAGTTACCGTCGACGCCCGCTTCAACTGGTGGGGAGACTCGACCGGACCGTATCATCCGCAACTCAATCCGGACGGGCTCGGGGATCAGGTCGGAAACAATATTCTTTTCGAACCCTGGACGCGTGACACGCTTGAATGGCTCGAATCTGAAACCGACTTGCCGGAGATCCCGCAGAGGTTTGATCTGAGTGTTTATCCCAATCCCTTTAATGCAACCGCAACCATCCGCATTCGTGTCCCTGAGCCCGAGATTCTCAAAGTGGAATTGTTCGATCTGCTCGGCAGAAAGGTCGATGACGTGTGGAGCGGCGCCGTCGCAATCGAAAAGACAATTCGCTTGGATACGCAGGAGTTTCCATCCGGAATCTATTTCGTGCGCACGACCGAAGCGATCTACAACCGGCCACGGGCGACCGTGAAACTGGCCCTCGTGAAATGAATGCCGGGGCAACGGTCCCCGGGTACCCGGAATCTTTATCAGTAGCTACCTTACATGTTACACAACCGCCGCAACTTGTGCGGCGGTTGTGCTATTTCTCCCGGTGTTTCTCCAAACGCTCAGGACTTCTTCGGGCGCGGCTTCGAGTCGCCGAAGCTCCAAATCAAGTCAACCGGAATGCCATCCTTCAGCATCACCATCGCTCCGCCCTGATCCTCGTCGGATTTGTACTCGATACTGTCCTGATAGTAGGGCGCAATGCGTTCGTCCTCCCCTTCCCAGAAGCGCAGATAGACCGGGCGATTCTTGAAATAGGGAATAAAGTACTTCTTGGAGTAGAACATGCCGCTCGCACCCGTCGGAACCGGTGGATCGTCAATGCCCATCACGCGAATCATGTTGAAGTTGCCGTACGCAAGCGAATCATCGCCGCCGGGGCTGCCGTCGGCCTTGGGAGGATCCTGCACGCCGTTGCCGCCGTCCATGATGACCTGTATCACCCGGCCATGCTTGTGCGGTTTCCCGCTGTGATCCAATATCGGAGTCTCCCAGGCCACCAGCAGCGCCAGCGTGTTAAACGGATTCTCCTGCGGATACCATTCCGGTGGATCCTCGTGGTCAAACAGAATCGGCCGCATGTTGTCCTGCGCGTGCAGCAGCGGAACCGCGAACAGCGTGAGCACGAGTACAAACAAACTTCTCATCGTCACTTTGCGCGTCTCCTCCCCGCTTAATGTCCGGCGGGGTTGTTAATTTTCTGGTTCATCTTCGCAAGCAGATCCTGCACCGTCGAGTCGACCGGCAACGATTCATCGAGCGCCTGCGATGCCGCCTTGTAGCGTAAAAGGCTATCGGCCTGAATGAAATTCCATTCCACATAGTTGCCCGTGCCACCGCGCTGCTGCGTTCCCACAATCACCGCATTGCCCGCTTCGCGCGGCCGTTCACCCGTCGTCACGCCCGTGCTGACAATCAAATCAATCTCGGGGAACATCACCGCCAGAGACTCAGATTCTGTAATGGAAAATTCTCCCATCACCGTCAGGTGATCGCACTTCTTCGCAACTTTCTTGATCGTCTTACTCATCTCGAACGGCGATTTGTAGAAGTAGCCCGCCGATGTATCCGTGCGCGCTTTCCATCCCTTCTCCGAGACAAAACCCAGCACGCCCAATTTGTGTCCGTGATCGTTCTTCAGCAAATAAGGCGCGAAAACCGGCTTCCGCAACTTGGCATCGCTGAAGATATTCGCACAGACAACCGGCAGCCCGACTTCCTTTGCCATCTTCCATTCCGCAAAGCCGTAGTTCAGCTCGTGACTCGACAGTCCAATCGCATCATAGTTCAAGTTGCGATAGAACTGAACCAGCGTCTCCGCTTTGATGGAATCGGCCCGGCCCCGGCTGCGCGGCACAAAATTCCCCGCCTCGATGGTCAGATTGGCCACCGAATCCACTCGACTCTTCTGTAAATAGCTGGCCCGCCGGGCCAAACCTCCCTTTTTATGCTTTCAACCACACGGCTCAAGATCGCCGATGATATTGGCCGAGTAATGAATGCGGGCGGGGGTCGAAGAGTGAATCTTCTTCGCGGGCTTGGATGCGCCTGCGGCGGCGAGCTGAACCAGCAACGCCAGTGCCATCAGGCTCGCGATGTAGACACGCTTTCGAGTCATGAACACTGAACCATCAAATGAAATATGTGATGCCCTTGTCATGCCTGATCAACCTGCATGCGCGCTCGTTTCGCGCTTGTTGCCATGCAATGCCGGCGGACTCTTTTCACCGGTTTTTCTGTCCAAACAACTGCGGGCAGCCGCACAGGGCCGCCCGCGAAGTGAAAAGCCACAGGCTTGGCTCTGTCAGCCGACCTTTTTAGTTTCCGGTGTCGCGCTTGTGTTCGGCGACGGCGAAGGTGCAACCGGGCTCACGCTCGGATTAACCGCAGGCCCTCCCGGCTTCACCGGAGAGACACTCGTTGCTGTTGACGGCTTCGCCGCGGGCACGCGAGCCGGAGGCGGATTCTGATTGAACGCAGTCAACCGGTCCGCCCAAACATTCTTCTCTTCGTAATTATCCGTCAGGTAGTCCGTGAAGTTCGTCACCGCCACGCTGTCCTTCCACGAAGGATTCAGCTCCAGTGTGGCATAGTGGCCGCTGTAGCCGGATGATCCCGTACCCACCACCCGGGTCTTGCCGATCATCGTCATCGCCTCGCCGCTCTTCAGCGCGCCCGATGAGATCACCAGGTCCATTCCCGGAATTTGCAGACAGAACGTGTCCAGCGATGTCGACGACAGCTCACACAGCACGACCACCGCATCGCACTTCTTCGCCAGCAGCGGAACATATTTCTTTGCCGCTTCAAAATGCGAACTCACTTCAAAGACCGTGGAATCGAGCATCGAGCTTCCCTTCGGGAAGTCCATCTCGTTCAACAGTCCAAGAACTCCAACGCGCAGATTGCCGTAGTCCTTGATGACATACGGCTTCGCGAACGGCTTCCTGGTTTTTACGTCCAGCAGGTTGGCGGAAACGAAATCGCATTTCGTCGTATCCATGATACTGAGCAAGGTTTCCTTGCCCATCCACACTTCCTGCTTGCCGATGTTCAACACATCGTAGTGCAGGTCCTTGTACGAATAAATCATGAACTGGCACTTGCTCGTACAGCCACCACTCCCACCCGCGCGGTCTACATAGTTACCCGCGTCGACCGTCAGCCAGGCGGCATCGGGATCGTGGTGTCGGTTGACAAAGGTCGCCCACCGGGCAACCCCACCTTTCTTGTCGTGTCAACCACAGGGGGCGACATTGCCCCGGATATTGCCGCTGTACATGATCTGCAGCTTGCCCTTGGCGTCGGCCCGACCGCAGCCCTGATAGAAGACTGCAACGATTGGCACCACAAGCACAAGGCTCAACATAATCATCCACTTTTTCATCGGTTCTGCACTACCTCTTTTTCGACCTTAATCCTTGAAAATTCTCTTGTTGAACGACCCTAAAGATAGCAAGTTCCCGGCCAAAAAGCAAGAAAAGAGGTGGGTCCCTAGGAATGCTGGAAAACTCCCCGGTGTGGACCTTCACCGCTGTCGTCCCGGACTTCGGCAAGTCTTCGCAGGCGAATGTCCGGGATCTCTCGGAGAGGTTCTGGACGCCCGCTTCGCGGTGTCCGGAATGAGAATGCTGTACTCTTTCTGTCGTCCCGGACTTCGGCAAGTCTTCGCAGACGAATGTCCGGGATCTCTCGGAGAGGTTCTGGACGCCCGCTTCGCGGTGTCCAGAATGACAGATTTTTTGAAGCAGGCGCGGTGTCCGGAATGAGAATGCTGTACTCTTTCTGTCGTCCCGGACTTCGGCAA
>CAZGVT010000092.1:8017-10448 GCA_964529255.1 uncultured Alphaproteobacteria bacterium
CTTCGCAGACGAATGTCCGGGATCTCTCGGAGAGGTTCTGGACGCCCGCTTCGCGTGATATTCTGTAGCGCAGAATCGCCCACAATAACGCCTACAGAAACGCAAAACGGCCACTCGACTGAGTGGCCGTTTGCATCAAAAACCGTCTGTTATTCCTGCTCGTCGAGGACTACACATTGCGGCCCCGTCGCGCCGCAGGCCCAGTCAGCCTGCACAAAGAACACATCCTGTGGGCCCGAGACAAACGTCTTCACGCTGCTGGTCCAAAGAATCGTCGTGGCGTCCGGCTCATACACGCGCAGATAGAACGTCGCAGGCGCAGGCACCGCACCGGCACTGATGAAGTTCTGCTCTGTGGCGAAATACCCGGCCGCGCCGACTCCGCTCGTGCCGTTCATGGCAAACTCGTTGTAGTTGTGAGTCCCTACCGGACCGGTCTCACAATCCGGGGGCACCAGGCAAAGCGGAGCCTGAGGATCATCGATGTCGGCGCCGTTATTGTCATTGTCCCAGAAAATCTTGATCACGCGTCCGTCCGGAACGGGCGTTGCGCCACCACAAACCGTCACCAGTGGGGTCCCATTCTCCGGCAGATAATACATGGCAACCGAGAAACCTTGCGCAAACGCTCCGGCTACTCCGAACACGAGCAGTACCAAAGCCAACAGAAGCATTCTTCTCATCATGGTCAAAATCCAGTTTAAGAAAGTAACGAAAGCCTGATTTCGAAACAGAAAATCACTCGTAAGACGCCACTGCCCATAGAACCAACTATTCAGTCACAACTAAGATGCAGAAACCGGGCCGCTTCCCCCCTTGCGTGCCCCCACAGAGTGGGGGGAATAAGGCTGGCGGGGTCAGGCAAGTTAATCCCCTGTTGGCAAAGCGGGGTCTGGGTGACCCAGACCCCGCTTTGCAGAGGGAACTCAAACAGACCTTACTTCACCAGCAACATCTTCTTCGTCGCCGAGAACTGGTCGCCCATCTTCACGGTGTAGAAGTAGATACCGGAGGTAAGCTTGCCAGCATCAAAGGTCACCGTGTGACGGCCAGACGCATACGCGCCATTGACCACGGTACCAACTTCCTGACCCGCAGCGTTGAACACCGTCAGCGACACATTCGAAGCCTCGAGGACGTCAAACGTGATCTGGGTGGTCGGGTTGAACGGGTTCGGGAAATTCTGATGCAGAGCATACTCGGTCACAACCGCAGCCTCAAGGCTCGGCGTGCCTTCGGTCGTCGCAAGGACTTCCGAACGGCTGCCGGACACGTCAACAGTGCGGAGCGTGTAGACATAGGTCGTACCATTGCGCAGACCCTCATCCATGAAGGAGTAGGTGTGAGCGGCATTGGTGGACTCGAACGTCTTCACAACTTCGATGCCTTCGTGGCCAAGCACGTTGCGGGAGATCTCAAAGTGGTCGATATCGGTCTCGCTCGAGGTGGCAAGGAGCACTTCAACCGCATTGCTGCGCGGCGTAGCCGTGAAGCTGGCGATCTCGGCGGCCAAGAAACCTTCGAGGCAGATGCAGACGCAACCATCATTCGTGCCGAGAAGCGTCGTCACCCAGCAGAGACCGTCCCACGTCCATACCGTGAAGGGCAGGGCGCCCATCGGGGCGGTCGCGCCCGGGGGGCACGGGAAGTTGCAGGTCGACGGATCATCGCAGCCCGGGGCTACGCTGACGTACGGCGGCTTGCTCGGATCCATGGGCGAGCCATCCGGATTGCAAATACGAATGACGAGCGGCTGTCCCGCGCAGACGTTGGCGCAGTAGTACGCAGGCGTACCACCATCACGATTGGCAAGGAACTGCACAAGCTGAGTGCCTTCGCACGGCGGGGGCTGGCAGCCATCCCAGAAGATGCAAACGCAACCATCGGCTTCGCCAACCAGCATGTACAACCAGGCGCCACGGGCGGCATCATAGCCGACCGGAATCAATTGCGCATGGCCGGCCTGGCAGGTATTCTGGCAGGGACCGGTACAACCGTCCATAACGCCAGCAAACGGCGGCTGATTGGCCGGGCAGGGAATCAGTACTTCAGCCTGCGAACCAACGCAAACTTCCGCGCAGAAGTAAGACGGAGTCGGCGGAGCGAGGAAGATCGGGCCGGGGGTCGGAACGCACTGAACTTGGAGGTCTTCACAGCTCCACTGCGACATTTCGATGTCGGCCGGGCCGGCAACGAGGGTCACCACGTTCGACAGATGACGGACAGCGCCATTCTCTACACGGATGTAGTAACGGGCATTGGCCGGGACCGCACCGTTGGAAACGAAGTTAACGAGCGTCGCGAACGTACCGCACTGACCAATGTCCGAGCAGCCGTTCAGCGGGAACGTGTTGTAGTTGACCTGACCGACGCCACCGCCAACATCGGCGAGCGGATCGGCAGCCCAGTCGGCATTACCGTTGTTGTTCAC
>CAZGVT010000093.1:0-10431 GCA_964529255.1 uncultured Alphaproteobacteria bacterium
CTGTCATCCGCATCAAGCTCTTCAAACGTCCGCGCCAGTTCTTCCATCAGAGCCATGTACAGCGCGTTGAGCTGCTTCGGTCGATTGATCTGAATTGTAGTGACGAAGCCGTCACGAACAACGATCAGGTATTTGCAGTCACTCATCGGAATTCAGGCGTTGATTCACCCTGTCGTAATCCGGTTTGCGCTTTTCATTGAACGCCTTCACGGCTTCGCGTGTTTCGGCGGAATTTGCGTGAACTGAAAGCCAGTCGCGCGCGTGGCCGACGGTGAGCTGCCAGGAGAAATCGCGCCAGAAATTCAGTTGCTGTTTCAGGTAGCGCATGCAGTCGGGGAGTTTGTTTTCCAGCTTCGTCGCCATGCGATCTACGGCGGCGTCCAATTCCGCGCGCGGCACGACTTCGTTGATCAGCCCCCACTCCAGCGCTTTGGCGGCGGGGATTTCTTCGCAGAGATAGAGCATCTCGCGTGCGCGGCGATCCCCGACGATGATCGGCAGCCACTGCGTGGCGCCACCCGCTGCAACCGAGCCGTGAGCGGCGCCCACATGACGAATATAGATGTCATCCGCGGCAATCGCCAGATCACAACTCATGTTGAATTCGTTGCCGCCGCCGACCGTAATGCCGTTCAGTCTTGCAATCGTGGGCTTGCCGATATTGCGCAGCCGGTCGTGAGCTTCTATGAAGGCCCCCATCCACTTCCAGTAGTCATGCGGGCGAGCGAAGAATTGCTGCTGCTCGGACAGATCGGCGCCCGTACAAAATGCCCTGTCGCCCGCCCCCGTGAGAATCAGCACACGGACCTGGTCGTCATAGGAGGCGTCTTCAAACGCTCGCGACATCTCCTTCAGCATCGCAAAGTTGAAGCAGTTGTGCACTTTGGGGCGGTTCATCACGACCCATGCCCGCGCACTTTCTTTGCGATAGAGGATATGCCGAAATGCAAACGACTCGGCAGGCTGCGCAGCAAAGGATTCGCCGGGCGAATCTGCAGCGCGCGGAGACGGCGAATTCAATCGACCTCCGCCGTGTAAATCTCAAGGAGGTCCTTTGCGAATCCCATAAGATTCTCTCCCGCGGCGGCATTCTCGGGTGATCTCATCGCCGCCTTGAAGGCGTCTTTGTCGGCGAACTCGAGTACGGCCATCTGATAGTACTTTGCCGGACCGTCCTTCCCGGGCCAGAATTTGGAGACTTTGAGCGCCCTGAGGTTCGGAATCTGTTTTGCGAGCGGAACATGCGTGTTCCAATAGGCGTCGTCGAACGCAGCGGGGTCAACCGGCTGACGGTACATCACAATAAACTGAATCATGGCTGGTTGGAGGATAAGGGAGATGGTGAAACCGGCGTGGTCATGGCGGCTTGATGAATTTCCTCGACCTTTTCTTTCGGAAGAATGACTTGATGCACTTCTCCATCGGCGATCAGACGATCTCCGTGGAGAATTTTGTACTCTGCGGCGAGATGATGTGCGCGCACGCGCGTCGCCGTAACGACAACATCAATCTCCTGTCCGACCAGCGCGGGCGAATGGTGGTGAATGGTAAGCCCTGAACCGATGCCCTCTTCAGAGAACTCAAGGTACGGCTCGAGCAGAAGCCGCGCGGCAAGTTCCGCGTGATGCGTGGCCGTGTAGGTGGAGTAAAAAGGATGGATTTTCTTGCCGTCCAGATTCACGGTCATTTTCTGGGAAACAATGATATGCAGTTTGGTCTGCATGCCGGGATGCAATCCGGGTCTCATTGCGGCAACGACTCAACTTCGTTCATGAACGCACGCTCGATGGAAAGACTGAACACGTTGAAGTCAAGCACGACGCCTTCCGCCTTGAGCGAAGTCACGAACTCGGAATGCGAGCGCCCGGCACGGTAATCGGGCGTGCGGGGAGGCAGGAGTAGATAGCGCTCCATCAAGTCCGTGGCACCCGATTCATTCACGACGGCGTGGTAGAACACGCGCTCGCGATTGCGATAGAGCGCGGTGCCCGCGATTTTTTTAGGCCCGATCGCAATGTCCGAGATCCCGCGATGAGCAAGCCCAGGCACCCTCTGTTCGCACAGAGCCGAGATCACGATTTCGTTGAAGCGGCGAAAGTATTCGCTTGACAGTAACTGCTTTTCCTCGCGAACCGCCATTGACACGACAATCATCTCAGGTGTCAATACGACGGCACACCCGCCGGACGGACGTTGCATGACGGGGACGCGGTCGGCGAGAATGTTCCCGGTGCACAACTCCTCTCGCACTTTCGATCCTCTCCCGATCACCACGGCCGTGAATAGCGGTCTCCAGACCAAGCAGGCGGCGCGGCCGTTGGAGAAGTGCATTAAACCCGCATCCGGAAGTGAGTAGTCGCTGATCGTGATTGTCGAATCCGCTCTCCGTCCTCCGTTGTCCGTCCTCATATGTGCAACGGCTTGCCCATCGCTTTGAAGCCCGCTTCAAGGACGGTCTCACTCACCGTAGGATGCGGATGCACCGTATGAATAATGTCGTCGAGCGTCATCTCAAGTCCCATGCCGAGCGCGATTTCGGAAATGAGATCGGTTGCCTTCGACGACACGATATGCGCGCCGAGTACCTCGCCGAATTTCTCATCCGCGAAGATGCGCACAAAACCCTCCGTGTTTCCCTCCACCATCGCCTTGCTGTTCACCTGCATGGGAAACTCGCCCTTCACATACGGAATATTTCGTTTGGCAAGTTCCTCTTCGGTGAAACCGATGCTGGCGAGCTCCGGTTCCGTATAGATGTTAACGGGAATCTTGTGTTCATCGATCTTCACGGGTGTTCCGCTGATGTGCGACACTGCGATGGTCGCATGAGCGGAAGCATGCTGAGCGTAGTGTGTGCCCGTCACGTCACCGATGGCATAGATTCCCGGCTGACTTGTCTGCTTGTACTCATTGGTGCTGATGAATCCGTCGTCACCCATCGCAAGCGAGAAGCCCGTCGTAGCGGGCAGTACGGGCGCACGCGTTGCGCAATTGAGCACCAGGTCGCATGCGATCGTTTCGTCGCCGATTTTCACGCCGCTGCGGGCGGCTGCGGGCATCGGAGATTCAAGCAGCACGCGAATGCCGCTTTTCCTGAACTTGTCGAGCAGATAGGCAGAGAGCGACGCATCAATTTCAGGAATCAGGCGTGACTGCGAAGCAATTACGGTGACTTCCTTGCCGATGAGCCTGAGCAGACTCGCCATCTCGCAGGCAACCGTGCGGCCGCCGATTACGACGAAGCGATTGGGAATCTCCGCGCGCGAATAGAAGTCGTCGATTTCAACGACAAGATCATCGGGGAGATTCGCGGCGAAGCGTTTGCGGTCCGGTCTCGCACCCGTTGCGAGAATGAGCTTGTCGAAGCCGTAGCTGTTGCCGCCGACGGTCGCTTGTTTCGCGCTCCCGATGGAAGCCTCGCCGGAAATGACCTCGACGCCGTTTTTTTTCATCAGAAACTCGACACCCTTGACAAGCTTCGTGACGATCTTATCTTTCTCGGCGACCGCTGTTTTCCAATTGAATTTGAGGGCGGCCGGATCGATTCCGTCCACACCGAAGTTAACGGATTGCGATTGGATGCGCGCGAAGAATTTCGCGCTCTCCATGAGTCGCCGCGACGGTATGCAGCCCCAGTTCAGGCAGCAGCCGCCGATCTTCGCTTTCTCAACGAGGGCGGTCTTGATGCCTGCTTGTCCGGCGCGGATGGCAGCTACATAGCCACCGGGCCCGCCGCCGATAATCATTAGATCGTAGGATTTCATTTGTATGGCCTGGACCACAACCACGCAGGATTGAAGTCAGGGGGAATTTCAGGAGATCCCAATTTGTGTGATGGAATTCGCCTCATTGCATCAGCATGGTTACCGGATCGGCCAGCAGCGACATCAGATCCTTGAGGAAGCGCGCCGCATCGGCGCCGTCGACAATGCGGTGATCAATCGCAATGGAGAGCGGGAGAATGTGCCCGGCAACGATCTCATCGTTCTCATCAACAACGGGCGTTTTCAGAATGCGTCCCACACCGAGGATGGCAACTTCGGGATAGTTGATGACCGGCGCGCCCCACGTGCCTGCAATGGCACCGTAGTTCGTAATCGAAAAAGTGCCTTCGCGGATTTCGTCCAGCGCCAGTTTGCGTTCGCGGGCGCGCGCGGAAAGGTCCTGCACAACTTGAGCGAGTTGAACGATACTTCGCTGGTCGGCATCGCGAATGACCGGGACGATTAACCCGTCGGGCGTATCCACCGCGACACCGACGTTCACATAGTTGAAGTAAACGACGCGATTGTTTTCGAGATCGAGGCGGCAGTTCAGTTTTCGGTGATTGCGCAGGCACATCGCCACCGCTTTGATAACAAACGGCATGTACGAGAGCTTGACCCCTTGCGCAGCGAACAGATCCTTCCGCTCGTCGCGCAGTGCGACCAGACGTGAAACTTCCACTTCTTCAAACGACGTCGCGTGAGGTGCGGTATACTTGCTCTGCGACATCCGCGCGGCAACCGTTTTGCGAAGTTGCGAGAGTTCCTCGACCGTTGTGCGCTCACCGGGTTTTACCGGAGCGGGGGTGAACTTTGGCGGTGTCAGCACCGGAGCGGACGACGCCTTAGCTTTCGCTTCGTGCGCGCGGAGAATATCCTCCTTCATGACTCGTCCGCCCGGACCGGTGCCGCGAATCTGGTGGATGTCGACACCGTGCTCGCGGGCCATTCTTCGGGCGACAGGTGTGGCGAGAATCTTGCCGCCGTTGGCGCGCGTGGCGGGAGCGTCGACAGTTTCCATTCCTTCACCGGTCGCGGGGAGATAGTCATCGGTGGTGGCGACTTCGATTTGTCCGACGACTCCGAAGCCCGTCTCCTCGACGGGTTCATCCTTGCCCTTTGCTATGGCGGCGGCGTGTGGATGCGCGGCGGCAGGGTCGGCGAGCGGTTCTCCCTCACCTGCGATCACGGCAATGATCTGACCGACGTGAATAATCTGTCCGACCGAGCCGTAGATTGCCGCGATGACACCGGTTTTCGGAATCGGAATGTCGGTCACGACCTTGTCGGTCTCAACCTTCATCAGCGGGTCGCCTTCCTTGACCTTGTCGCCGGACTTCACATACCACTCGAGCAGTTTGCCTTCGTGGATGCCTTCGCCGATGTCGGGGAATTTGAATTCTATAGCCATTTTGCCTCTACAATACGCCGTTTCACGCGGAACAGGGGGATTGGAAATCAGGCCGGGTAGCTCAATAATTTCCTGATCTCGAACTCAACTCTTTCGGGCGGGAAGAAGTACAAGTCCTCGCTCTTGGGAAGCGGGGCGACCGTGTCATTCCCGCAAAGTCTTGCCGGAGGAGCTTCAAGAAACTCGAACACTTTTTCGTTGACGCGCGTGATGATTTCTGCGGCCGCCCCGAAACTCCTCGCCGCTTCGTGCACGACAAGAATGCGGCCGGTTTTTTTCACCGACTCGCAGATCGTGTCCGTGTCCATCGGGTAAATTGTGCGCAGGTCAATCAGCTCCACCGAGTAGCCTTCTTTGGAGAGATTCTCAATGGCTTGTTGGCAGGTACGGACCAGCGCGCCGTAGGCGACCACGGTGATGTGTGTTCCCTCCTGCAGAACTTTCGCCTTGCCGATGGGAATACGGTACAGGCTGTCCGGGACTTCCTGCTTAATCGCGCGGTAGATGCGCTTCGGTTCGAGGAACATGACGGGGTCCTCATCCTCAATGGCCGCGATCAACAATCCCTTGGCATCGTAGGGTGTTGAGGGAATGACGACTTTCAAACCCGGAAGATGCGCGTAAATACTCTCGTTGGAATCGGAGTGCAATTCCAATGCGCGCACGCCGCCGCCATTGGGCCACCGCACCACGATCGGCAGCGGCCGCTGTCCGCGCGTGCGATAACGATAGCGGGCAAGATGAGAAGCAATCTGATTCATCGCCGGGTGGACAAAACCGTCGAACTGAATTTCTACCACGGGTCGCAGTCCGTTTACGGCCATGCCGATCGCCGTGCCGATAATCGAAGATTCGGCAAGTGGCGAATCGAACACGCGCTGCTTGCCGTATTTTTTTTGGAGGCCTTCGGTCGCGCGGAAAACGCCGCCTTCGACTCCGACGTCTTCGCCGTAGACGATGACTTTCGGGTCGTCACCGAGCTTGCAATCGATGGCGCTATTCACTGCTTGAATCAAGGTCATTACGGGCATGCTATTTCCCCTCTTTCCACGCCAGAAAAGCTTTCAAGTCCACGAGCTGATTGGTTAACTCGGCACATCCGTCCTTAAACACGTGCGTGAAGACTTCTTCCGGTGAATTTGACGGCCAGTTCTCGGTTTTCATCACGGCCTCTTCGATCTGGCCCTCGCACTCTTCCTTCCATGCCTGTTCCTTGCGTTCGTCCCAAAGTCCGTTTGCTTCGAGATATTTTCTGACTCGCGACACCGGATCGCGCGGCTTCCACGCCTCTTCCTCCTCCTTGTTGCGATACTTGGTGGGATCATCGGAGGTGGTATGCGCGCCCATGCGATAGGTCTCGGCCTCAATCAGAACAGGGCCTTTGCCTGATCGTGCCCAGTCGGCAGCATCTTTGGTCGCTCGATAGACGGCGAACAGGTCATTGCCGTCGACCTGAATCCCGGGCATACCGTAAGCGACGGCCTTTTGGGCAATTGTTTTGGATTTCGTCTGCTCCGCGCGCGGCAGGGAGATCGCGTATTGATTATTGTTGCAGAAGAAAATCACGGGGCAACTGAAAACCGCCGCCCAATTCAGCGCTTCGTGAAAATCACCCTCGCTGGTCCCTCCGTCGCCGAAATAAACAATCGAAACTTCCTTCTTGCCAAGAATATTGGCCGCGTGGGCAATCCCGACCGCATGTAAAGTTTGCGATGAAATCGGAACACTCATCGGCGTTACGCGAACATCGGCGGGATAGACCGAGCCGAATTCGCTTCCCGCATTCGAAAGAAACGGACAGTAGAGCGGCACTCCGTGGTAGAGCAGCGATCCAAGTTCGCGGTAAGCCTGCACGAGCCAGTCGCTTTTCTCAATGGCCATCGCGCTCCCGACTGCGCATGCCTCCTGACCGACGTTTGGCGGCAGAGTATAAAGTCGGCCTTGCCGCTGCAGAGAAACGGCGCGCAGGTCCGCAAGCCGTGCGAGCAACATGATCTGGTACCCGCCGATCAACTTCTCGTCGTTGATTTGCGGCATCCATTCGGGATGCGCGACCGTTCCGTTCACGGTCACAATCTCAAGCTTCTTTCCTTCAAGCGGATTGAAGCTCTCGAATAGATGAGCATCGGGCGTAGGACTTTTCATTTTCTTTCGCTCGGTAATTCCGGTTTGCGCGGGAAGGCTCATGGTGTGATCGGTGCTAATTCACGTGGGGGAGGACGGAGACTGTCGTGCTGACTCTGCAAGCGGGCAGCTTAAGACAGTAAATATAGCATTTTCCGCGCCACGAGAAAAGCGGATAAAACTGGTCAGGTTTTCCACAGAGTGGCGGGAAGGAGTTGTAACTTGGGCAGTTGCGGGTGGAAGCAGGAGCTGCGGAATCAGTCATGTGCCTCTCACGAATGACGGTGCAGTTATCGGGTTCTCGCCATCGGACTGATACTATCAATACCTAAACTCAGGCCCGTTTGGTCTACCCCTTAAGAGGGTACTTCTACACATTTCATACTACAATATCCTTTGTGACGGCCAAAAGATACAATAAATCATATGAAATGAGTCAAGTGTTCACTACACAAAATATGTAAAATATAATGAAACATAGAGATAATTACAAGTTACATGCCTCTGTATGGCGCATTTATTACACTCAGATGTGCCCCCTCGCCATACTCGACGACCTACCCTGTTAACTCACTTTGGCCATCGCGGCATGCCTCCCCAAAATCGACTTCTGTTGACCATCGGTTGACTCTCCCGGCGACCACACGTATCTTATACCATTGACCCGCTGAACCCGATCACGTATGACCTGCAGGAGGACTCATGTCACAGCAGATCCGGATTTCACTTTTGATGGTTTGTATCTTGTCGTTTTCCGTTTCCGCATTCGCCCTGCGGACCAATCGCATCGCCTCCGGACTTTCCCGCCCCATTTTTGTTTGCTCACCTCCCGGGGACACGACTCGCCTATTCATCGTCGAGCAGTGGACCGCCCTCATCAAGATCAAGAACCTTGCCACCAACCAGATCTACGCAACACCTTTCGCCGACCTGAATACGCGCGTGATTGGCAGCGGCAATGAGCGCGGCCTGTTGGGCATGGCATGGGATCCGCAATGGCCGGACTCGAATTACTTCTACGTCCATTACAATAATAACTCCGGGCACTCGGTGATCTCCCGCTTTAATGTGCGCGATGACAATCCCGATCTCGCCGACTCCACCAGCGAGCAGATCATCATCACCATCCTTCAGCCAACCGGGGCGAGTTTTCAGAATCACAAAGGGGGCATGATCGCATTTAGTCCGACCGACGGATATCTGTACATCGGCATGGGCGACGGCGGTTCGGGCAACGACCCCGGGAATCGCGCGCAAAGCGACACAACGCGTCTCGGAAAGATGTTGCGGCTGGACGTGCACCCGCTGCCCTACACCATTCCTCCGGACAATCCCTTTGCAGGCGATGCGAACGTTGTGAGGCGGGAGTTCTGGTCAAAGGGCTTGCGCAATCCGTGGCGGTGGAGTTTCGATGCGCTCACGGGTGACATGTACATTGCGGACGTCGGGCAGAACCTCTGGGAGGAAGTGGACTTCGAGCCGGACACGGCGGCGGGCGGACGCAATTACG
The DNA here is from genome assembly GCA_964529255.1 of uncultured Alphaproteobacteria bacterium. Classification (GTDB taxonomy): domain Bacteria; phylum Electryoneota; class RPQS01; order RPQS01; family RPQS01; genus CAZVXJ01. The sequence continues at coordinate 8,810 of CAZGVT010000093.1, forward strand.
GTTGGCGGTGCATGGAGGGCACACACTGCACAGGTCTCTCCGGTTGTACCTGTAACGATTCCGCATTGACGCTGCCCGTGGAGGAATTTCCGCACAGCCCCCATTGTTCCGTGACCGGCGGCTACGTCTATCGCGGTTGCAAGATTCCGGAGCTATACGGCAAGTATGTTTATGCCGATTACTGCTCCGACCAGATTTGGTCCTTCCGGATGGTGGACGGCGTGCTCACCGACTCCGTCAACATGACCGCTGATCTTGCCCCCGACAGCGGACGGAATATCACGGGAATTTCGTCGTTCGGCGAAGATGGGCGCGGCGAAATGTACATTTGCGATCACGACGGTGGCGAGATATTCCTCATTTTGCCTGATACGCTGATTGACTGCAACGGCAACGGCTGCGCGGACACGCTGGATATCTTGTTCGGTGTGAGCGCGGATATCGACGGTGATGGTCTGCCCGATGAATGTGACTGCTTCACCGTCGGCGATGCCGTGATGTATCTTGCCGGTGATTCATTGCATGTACTGTGGACACCCTATCCCGGAGTTCAGGAGACTTATCGCCTCTATTCATCAACGGACTCCGAAGCGTTGTTTCCCGATCTCTGGTCGCTGGAGACAGAACTTGTTCCGAGCGGAACTTCACCACTCAGTGCAACCGTCGCAGTGGACAGCGCGGATGTGAAGAAGTTTTTCGCCGTCACGGCGAATTGTCCGTAGGTTGTGTGCGTAGGGACAACCCCATGGGGTTGTCCTCTGCGTTTTCGGTAAACGTGTTTCCGCCGTATTCGCATAGCGTAATTTCTTATCTGCGTGCGGCCTAAGGTCAAGAGCTGCAATCGTGCTCAATCACGGACAACCACACGGTGTTGTCCCTACTACCCTCATTCCTTGATCTATCTATTCTTGTTGCTTGGCCTCGTGGTTCCGTCAATCGATCTGCGCGCACTTTCGACGATTCGTGTCGCATCGGGACTCGAGCGACCGGTATATCTCACTTCGCCACCCGGTGACACGTCGCGCATTGTGATTCTCGAGCAGTACAGCGGCAAGATCAAGCTGATGAAACAGGGAGAGATCGTGCGTGAGCCGTTTCTCGACATCGGAGCGAAGATAGAAACCAGCGGCGATGAGCAGGGCCTGCTCGGGCTTGCCTTTCATCCGCAGTACGGAGTGAACGGCTACTTTTACGTGCACTACTCGCGCAGAGATGACGGTGCGACGGTGATCTCGCGATTCAAGGTGAGTGCCGACCCGGACAAAGCGGATCCCGCCAGCGAGAGTTTTGTGCTTGTTTTCAGTCAACCGTACAGCAATCATAACGGCGGGCATTTGCTGTTCGGTCCTGACGGCTATCTTTGGATCGGCACGGGGGACGGCGGCGCGCTCCGACAGCAATCCGCGACCAACGATGCCGAGATCCGTACTCGTCAGAGTGGGCAGCGCACCGTTCCCGGGCAATCGGTGGGCAATGACCTGGCCGGTCGACTCAGTGCCGGCGAAGTCGAGACGAAGGCCAGGATCGAAAAGGGGCGCACACAGGTGTCGCAGGACGCTGGAACGCTCAGCGAAAGCTACAAGGGCACCGTGCGCATCGGCAAGGTCAGTCCCAACCACGGC
>CAZGVT010000094.1:0-10416 GCA_964529255.1 uncultured Alphaproteobacteria bacterium
GTTCCTCGGATTCGGCGGCCATTCGCTGGACAAGAAAGCTCCGTTGCTGCGAAGCGTGGACGCGATCAGCCGCGCCGCCTTGCGGGTGCTGAAGTTATTCGGCAATCAGACCGCCACGCGAGTAATCACCACTCTCGGATGCGAGCAGGAGTACTTCCTGATCGACCGGAGCTACTATCTCCTCAGACCTGATCTCATCACGTGCGGTCGCACGCTGTTCGGCGCCAAACCGGCCAAGGGTCAGGAGATGGAGGATCATTACTTCGGCAGCATCAAAGAGCGCGTGCTTGCGTACATGGAAGATCTCGAACGTGAACTTTACAAGCTTGGCATTCCAGTGACGACGCGGCACAACGAGGTGGCACCCTCACAGTTTGAGATCGCTCCGATGTTCGAGCGGGTGAACGTGGCCGTGGATCACAACCAGCTCACAATGGTGGTGATGAAGCAGGTCGCGCACAAACACGGATTTGAATGCCTGCTGCACGAAAAACCGTTCGCCGGCGTGAACGGCAGCGGCAAGCACAACAACTGGAGCATGGCGGATGATCAAGGGAACAATCTGCTCGATCCGGGGCAGACGCCGCAGGAGAACGCGCAGTTTCTCGTTTTTCTCACGGCGGTAATCAAAGCAGTCCACGAACATGCCGACTTGTTGCGAGCTTCGATCGCGACTCCGGGAAATGACCACCGCCTGGGTGCAAATGAGGCGCCGCCGGCGATCATGAGTATCTTTCTTGGCGATGTATTGACGGCGGTTGTGGAGTCGATGGTAAAAGGTTCGGATCTCGGCCCGCGCGAGCAGCAGTTTCTCGATATCGGAGTTTCGACGCTTCCGCCTCTGCCGAAGCACGACTCCGACCGCAATCGCACTTCGCCGTTCGCCTACACCGGGAGTAAATTCGAGTTTCGCGCCGTGGGTTCGGGCCAGAATGTTGCGCGCCCGAATATGGTTCTGAACGCGATAGTTGCCGAATCTCTCGACAAGATCGCCTCGGCCATCGAGCAAAGCATTCACTCCGGCCTGCCGGTGAATGAAGCGGTGCGGGCCGTGATACAGTCGGAACTGGCTGCGCACTCGGCCGTAATCTTCAACGGGGACAACTACTCCTCGGAATGGCACGCGGAGGCCGCGCGGCGCGGGCTACCGAATTTTCGGTCAACGGTGGACTCGATTCCGGCGCTTGTGACCCCCAAAGCTGTAGCCCTATTCTCGTCGCTCAGAATTATGACCGGGGAGGAACTGCAGAGTCGCTACCGCATCAAACTCGAGCATTACGTCAAGACAATTGCCATCGAGGCCGGAGTCATGGCGGACACGGGAAGAACGATGATCCTCCCTGCGGCATTCTCTCATCAGCGAAAACTTGCCGAGTCAATCCGGACCGTCGAGCACTTTTCCAAGTCGCCGGGCAAGGTACAGTCGCGAATCCTAATGGAGATGTCGGAGGCAATCGACCGGATGATACTATCTTTGGAGCAGCTCGACGAGCGGCGGCGCGAAGCAGACTCCCACCACGTTGACGTAGAAGACCACGCCCGATTTTACCGCGATCGGGTGGTCCCGGCCATGGCAGAAGTACGCGCGTGTGGCGATGCGCTTGAACTCATCGTCGAAGACGGGCTCTGGCCACTTCCGAAGTATCGAGAGATGTTGTTCCTCGCTTAGAACAGATGGACAAGTGATTCAACGGCGAGCCCGGCAAATGCCGGGCTCGCTCGCGTTCAGTCGCCGTGCAAGCCATCTGCCCAAAAGTTCAGAGAAGGAGAGCAGTGGCAGATTCAGGTCAATCTTTGACAGCATGCAGGCTTTGTTAAATAAAGGCTTGACAAACAGATAATCGCAACTTATCTTATAGCAAGTGTGCAAGATAGGCGCACACTGTAGACCATCCTCGAACGATACTCTCATATACTCTGTACCCGGGCACGTCAACGGGTTACATCTCCATACCCATGCCGAAGCTCGAAAACTGGAAGTTTGCAGTAAAGCGCGCGTATCGCCTGTTCCAAGCGCTGGGTTTCCATGTCACACCGAATCACTTTTACGAGCCGCTGCCGGATACCCGCGAGCTTGGGGACTCGCTTTGGACTCGTCGGATAGCCCTTCCGGGAATCGATTTTACCGAAGACAGTCAGCTAACTTTGCTGAAGGCATTCGCGGAGAATTACAAGGCGGAGTACGATCAACTGCCGAAGCAGCCCACCTCGAACGCGACGGATTTCTACCTGAACAATAGTTCGTTTAATCGCGTCGATGCGGAAGCGTACTATTGCTTTCTCCGGCACTTTCAACCGCGACGGGTGATGGAAATTGGTTCGGGAATGTCGACGCTGCTTGCAACACTGGCACTGAAGCGTAACCATCAACAGAATCAAAGTTACGCCTGCGAATACGCGGTTATCGATCCCTTTCCTTCGCGAACAATTGTACAGGAGCTGAAAGGCATCGAGGTCTATCGCAAGCCGGTCCAGCAAATCCCCTTAAGCGAATTCGGCCGACTTCAGAGCGGGGATTTCCTGTTCATAGATTCGAGTCATGTGTTGAAGATCGGCAGCGATGTGCAGTATGAGTTTCTGGAGATCTTGCCGCGACTGAATCCCGGAGTGATCGTGCACCTGCACGACATATTTTTGCCGGCCGAATATCCGCGAGTCTGGGTGATGAACGAATTCCGGTTTTGGAATGAACAGTACATTCTGCAGGCATTTCTGACTCATAATCGCGAATACGAAATTCTCTTTGGCGCCAGCTATCTGCACCTTAAGCATCCGGCGAAATTAAGTATGGCTTTCTCGTCCTATGAGCCGAAAGTGTACTGGCCGGGGAGTTTCTGGATGCGGAAGAAACAGACGCCGCCGGCCTGAGTGCGTCGGCGGTCAATAGTGCGATGAAAAACGTCTTTCCACTTAAGAAACCAGAGTTCGGAATCTCAACAGCAGTCCAGTTCGCGCTATCACGAATAATTGCGATGAAGCAGAGGTGAAGCGATGAAACATAAATGCACGGCACAAATCTGCCTGAGTTTGCTCCTGCTCGCTACGACGTATGTACGCGCCGCCGATGTCGGCAAGCTTACCGGCGTGGTCACCGACGCGGCCACCGGCGACCCGATTCCCAGCGTGAATATCAGTGTAGTCGGATCAAGTGCCGGAGCGTCAACCGACATCGACGGCGCGTATTTCATTTTGAACTTGCCCGTCGGCACAGTGGACTTAAAAGTCACTTCATTAGGCTACGAGACTCAGAATATCCGCGAGATCGAAATCAATGCAGATCGCACCACTGAATTGAACGTCGCACTCAAGGAAGCGGTGTTGCAAGGTCAGGAGGTCACGATCGTGGCCAAGGTCGATGTGGTTCGGAGGGATCAGCCCTCCACTCTGAAGACCATTCCTACCGCGGAGTTGCAGGCGCTGCCGATTGCAACGTATCAGGATGTTATCGCTGTCACCGCGGGGGCCGTGGGATCCGAGGACAACTTGCACATTCGTGGCGGTCGCCGCGACGAGATTTTGTATCTGGTGGATGGTTTGCCGGTCAAGGATCCACAATTTCAGCGTCGAAGTCTCGATCTTCCCCGACATGCCGTCAAAGAGTTGCAAGTTCTGACGGCCGGCTACAGCGCGGAGTACGGCGAAGCGCAGTCGGCGGTGATCAATCTATCCGTGAAGGAGGGCTCTCAAGCCTATACCGGGAAATTCGAGCATCTCTCGGACTTTTCAGGACTTGATCATTATCAGGATTACGATCGAACCGTAGCCTCGGTGTCCGGACCTGAGCCGATCACAAAAGAGATCCTGCCGAAACTCGGCGCGACCGTTCCGGGAAACTTGTACTTCTTTGGTTCGATGTCGATGACCAGCCGGAATACAAATGACAACGGAGTTTGGATCGATTCGGACCGTTGGTATCGTCATCCCGTGGCCGAATGGACCGGATGGGATATTCGCAAGAACCAGGCGAACTCCAGCAGCAATCTGAAGCTGACTTATTACCCGACCTCAAAACTGAAATTTACCGGCGGGTGGAATCAAGCGCAACGTTGGGAGAATCCGTTCTGGTATCGGTTGTCCAAGACGTTTCCCGACGACTTCAGCGTTGAAGAACAGATCATCGGCATTCACGCGCTGTCGGGGCTGGTGCCCCTGCAATCCGACGCGCGGAGCTTTGACAATTTGTTCTATCTCGACGATGATCAGGACGGGCGGGTTGACGAAGAAGCGTTGAACGGAGCGGACGACGATGGCGATGGGCTTGTCGACGAAGATTTGCAGTACTATCGGTTCAATGCGAATAACAGTACGCGCACCGATCGCATCCGGGATCAGCTCTATTACTCGACGTTTACTCACTCGCTGAATGCGAAGTCGTTCTACACCATCCGGCTGGGAGTCTATCATGCACAGCGAACGATCGCCGGAGGCAACAAGGCTTCGAATGAATACGGTGTCGCCTCTGAGCCATACATTGATTTGCCGGACGCGGAGGGCAAGCGCAACAATCGCTACGACATTGGCGAGCCGTTTACCGACCAAGACAACGATGGTATGTATGACTATGGAAATCCGGCCAATCAGTATCCGGACGTTTACGGTTTTCACATTGCCGGCGACGGATTGGCCGGAAACTTTCAGCAGTTAGTTCCGGATTGGGCGCAGTTCGAGTCTTTCACTTACACTTTGCGGACGGAGTACTCGAATCAAGTCTCGAAAAGTCATCTCTTGAAGTCGGGCCTCGAGTACGACTATCGAAATGTGGCTTCGGAGGACCGGCCCTACTCTTCGGTCTCTGATCCACAGGGCATCTACACCGATGTCTACCGTTATTATCCGAATGCCGCTGCACTGTACGGACAGGATAAAATGGAGTTTCGCGACTTGACGGTGAACGCAGGATTGCGTGTCGACTATTTCCATATTCCCGGCGATGTCCTGCAAAACCGTGAATACGATGAAAACGGGGCGAATCGTGGCTACTACTATTATGACAAGCCGCCGTCAAGCGGACGCACGTACTGGTCTCCTCGACTGGGCATTGCCTACAGCGTGACGGATCGCGACGTCTTTCATTTCAACTACGGCTACTTCTATCAGCGCGGCCGCGATGACTACTACTTCACAGCCGTCAACCAGCTCCAAACCGGAGGCACGCCGATACAGGGCAATCCCGGACTGGAACCGCAAAAGACCATCGCTTATGAGCTGGGGGTGCGCCACCAATTCGGCATTGACTTCCTGCTTGACGTTGGCGCCTATTACAAAGACATTGACGACCTGATTCAATCGGGCTCGGTGAACAAGCAGAGGTTCGAGGAAGGGCTGCCGCTTTTCATCGGGGAAAACGCCTCGCAGTATTACAACATCGACTATGCATCTGTGCGCGGATTCGAGTTCAATGTCTCCAAGAGCTACGCTTCGTCATTTTCCGGTCGGTTGACCTACGCACTCGCCTGGGCCTCGGCGCGCAATTCCTACGATCGTGGATCGGACGAGGCGCGCGATCCGAGTTTTGTGCGTTCTGCAAAAGAGAATCCTGTCGGCTGGGATCGGCGCCATCAAATCATCTTCAATCTGGGTTGGAATTCGCCGTTGCAAGGAAAACCATGGTCGAAGTCATGGTTGCGGTCGGGGTGGCAAATGAATCTGATCAGCCAGGCGCTGTCGGGCTTGCCCTACACACCGACCGCTGAGAAAGGTGGCGAGGAGATTCCCGGGCAGGAGTTCACCAGGCGTTCGCCCTGGACCTATGTTACGGACGTTAACTTCGCGCGTGCATTTGGATTCGGTGGACTCCACTGGAAGTTGATCGCGGAAATACGGAATCTCTTTGATCGTGCTAACGTCCTCGGTTGGGACGCAAACCAATACACGATCGATACATCTTTAGACGGTCGACCCGGCTATGTCAACGACACGACGTCTCCGAATTACGGCTATGAACCCAAGGCCGGTCCGAATCCGGACGCGTACAGCGAACGGCGACTGGTACGGGCAGGATTGTCGGTGGAGTTCTGACATGAGACCACGCACTGACAAGCTTCGGCTCGTATCCGGCCTGGCCCTGCTGTTGGTATTGTGCTCCACGCTCGCGACATCGCGGACGGTGGAGCAACAAACGCGCGGATCGACTGATGACGCGGACTTGCGCGCCGTGCGGGATCTGATCGTGCACGATGTCGGCAACGTTCGCATGACGCTTGCGAATTGGGGCGAGACCGGCAATCCGGACGGAACTCCGGGATTCCGTGGTTTTGAATTTCCGCTGGGATCCGGGAACGACTTCTTGTTTTCCGCCGGTGTGTGGATTGGCGCGGAAGTGGACGGCGAGCGCCGGGTCTCCACCGCCACCGATGGCGATAACGGCACCGGCGAGTTCTGGCCGATTCATATTGGGACCGTTCCTCTCAGCCGCTCGGTTGGAACGGACAAGGACGAAGATTGGTACATTACCTCCAAGAGTTTTTCTACATTCAACGGGAAAGAGTATCAGTTCGGAGCCAAAGAGATTGACGACGACCATGACTGGCCCGGAGGCGACGCCGACTATGACCGCAATGGCCTGCCGTCTGCGAATTACGACTTGGGTTCCGGCCTGATCGGCGAAGACGACGATGGCGACGGGTTGATTGACGAAGATTCCGTAGCGTTCCAAAACGGAATTTGGATTGATGTCGACGCCGATCTGGACAGCAACTTCTCCGATACGGGAATATCGGGCGATATTAACGGCGACGGCAACGCAAGCTATGATCCTGAGCCGGGAATCGACGAAGACCCGGCCGGCGACATTTCGAGCGACTATATAGATAACGATTTTGATGGTTTGGTAGATTTAGCCGATCCAGATCTTGACGGCGATGTATTCGCAGGCTCACTGGATGATGACGGCGACGGCGAGTTTGACGAAGACGGAGTCGCCCGCGGTGCACAGGAGTATTTCACCGTTTTTCAGGACTCCATCAGCCAGTCTTATGTGCAGTCACCCAACGGCGAGCACGTGCCGCTTCAAATTCAGGTGCTGCAACGGACGTATGCGTTTCCCGAAGCTTACGCGTCCGGATTCATTCTGTTGGATTATCGCATTCGCAATGTAAGTCCGCGCACTCTGCGCAGAATGTACATTGCGATGTTCTCCGATCCGGACATTCTGGCATCCGGCGAAGGCGGCGACGCGGGATCCCTGGATGATGGAAATCGCTACGATCCTGAGCGGACAATGATGATTCATTACGATGACACTACGGACGCCGACGGCAATGGCCCGGGGATTTTCGCTATTCGCGTGGTGAAGACTCCGGTGCCACTGAACCAGCTCCGCGTGACATTTGCGAACTTTGAGCGCAACGCCGGCGGCGACCCGACGCTTGACAACGACAAGTACGAACTAATGTCGTCGGGAGATATCGCCGAAGAGGCCTCGCCGTTGGGCGATTGGCGCATGTTGATTTCCTTCGGCGACATTCTGAATGACGGTTTTGAGCTGGGTCCCGGTGAGGAACTGCCGATCACGGTCGCGTTCATTGCGGGCACAAGCATCGCCGAAGGCCGCGAGAATGCGCGCGTAGCCCGGACCATGTACCTGAACGATTTCAAGGGACCCTCGGCTCCCGACAGTCCGGATTTCGATGTTGAAGTGCTCGACAACTACCGCGTGCGTATTCGCTGGCGTGCCAATTCCGAAGCTTCGGTCGACGCCTTCTCAAAAGCACAGGATTGGGAAGGATACATCATCGAACGCTCCACCGATCAGACCGTCTGGGAGCAAGTAGCCGGCTATGACAAGATTGATACGCTGTCCGGCGAGTTCGAGTGGCAGAACTACAATCTCGGCATGCCCGATGCGTGTCCCGACTTTCCGGAAGAGTATTGTTTTGTGGACGACGGACTGATTCCGGGCCACCGCTACTACTATGTGGTTCGCGCCTTCGATCAAGGTTATCCGGGAGCGGGCGTTCTATATTCCGGGCGATCGGGGAACTCGATTCAGGCGCTAATGGCCCTGAGCGATTCCACCGGAGCCACGGAAAATTTGGACGGCGTGTATGTCTTTCCCAATCCGTACAAGGGCAGTCATGATGGAGAACGATTGGGGCTGCCGAATCCAGCGGCGCCGGACATCACGTTTTATCCCCGGCAACTTTACTTCAAGGGATTGCCGGCAAATTCGACTCCGGGCGCTTGCATCATCCGCATCTTCTCGCTGGGCGGCGACCACCTCGCGACCATTGACCATCATAACGGAACTGATTTTGACCAGTGGGACCTCTTGACCGGAAGCCGGCAGGAAATCGTCAGCGGAATTTACTACTACACTGTCGAGTACAACAAGCCGTCCGGCGGAACTGAGCACAAGATGGACAAGTTTGTGGTGCTGAAATGAGAATCACAACGATCAATCGTGCAACGCTCGGGGTCTCGCTCGCCATCTTGCTTGAGATAGGGTTGCTGATCTCGGGCTGCGGGGATGAACGCGTACCGCCCGCCGCCAATGTTGAACCGGGATACTCTGAGACAATTGTCCTGTGGCTGGATGAGCCTTCCGGAGGAAATCAGATCGCCGCGGAGTTTGATGTAGACCGGCCGCTCGCCCCGATTCTTCTGCCGGGAGTGGATCACCCCGCGCGGCTGACTCTCGTCGCCTATATCGTTCCGGAATCCGACATCGGACGATTCGAGGAAATCCGCTCGGATTCTCTGCCGCATGTAAATGGCAAAGTCGGCGTGTATCAGGGAGCAATGGAAACGCTGCTTGGGAGACTCGATAGCCTGTTCAGCATTGATACTGCATTTACAAACCGCGCGTGTCCGAAGCTTGGCCCGTGCACGGCATGTCCCTGCACAATGTACACCGGGCAGAGTTGGTGCGGTGTGGACACCTGCGGCTCCGCACTGTTGCGCGCGCAATTGATCGCGGACTCGCTCATGCTCTACGACACGTTGACGGTGTGGCGCAAGTATCAGGAGCGCCTGATATACGAGCGCGACTCAATTGCCGCCGTGGTGGACAATCGTTACCGCCTCGCGCTATGGTTTGATGATCCGAACGCCACTCCGATCTATCCCGAAGCGGTGTTCACCGCTGCCGACAGGCTCGCAGGGCAGGAGATCTATCTTGCGGAGACGGATTCATTGACAGGCACAAAAGGAAAACGGTTCGCACTTGATATGGATCTCATTCGCGCGGCCGATCCCCTGCCGGACAATCAGGGATATTTGTACGAGGTAAATTGGACAACCTGCTTCGCAGGTTCCGTGCATTGCCTGAGGCCGGGCGCACACACATTGTACGCAAGACTTGAGGGTGCGAGTACCACGAGAATCACCGGAACGATTGTTCTCGTTTATTCGGGAGAGCAGCCATGACGAACAGAATATTGTTCGGACGGTTTCTTCTGATCCTGCTGGTTGCGACACTGACTGTGCAAATCACATTCGCCGTCGACAAAGTCGGCACGACTTCGATGCAGGTGCTGAAGACTCCCTTTGGCGTGCGCGGAATCGGGATGGGCAATGCGGGAGTGGCCAGCACTCTGGGGATTGAATCTGTCTGGTGGAATCCCGCGGTGTTGACCGATCTCTGCGGACCGGATTTTCTGATTTCGCAGATCAACATGCCCGCGGACGTGCAACTGAATTCACTCGTCTATGGCAACAGGCTCAACTCGTCAAGCGCGTATACGCTGCATGCCATCAATTTGTTCACGGACGACATGCCTGTGCGCACCTTTGAGCGTCCGGAAGGCACGGGAGAATTCTTTAACGCCTACGATTTCATTATCGGCGGTTCCTACGCGCGCAAGCTCACCGACAAGTTCAGTCTTGGCGGGAATCTCCGTTATCTTTACAGCGGACTGGAGGATGAGACCTACAGCGGATTCAGTGTCGATCTTGGTACGATGTACAAGACTTCATTGCGCTCGATGAGGCTGGCGATGGCGGTTCAGAATCTTGGACCGGATGTGCAATACTCCGGTTCGTTTCTGGATTACCGGAATTACCGTCGCAATGGATCGCAATTGATAGACGGCGAATACGACGGTGCGCGACTGCCGACCCTCTTCCGGCTTGGCATCGGATTCGACGCGTTTGAACTGCTGAAGCTCACCGCTCCCGATAATCAGTCCGCGAGTGTGTCTTTGGAAATGAACCATCCGAACGACAATCGCGAGCGGTTGAATCTCGGCGGAGAGTGGGGTTATCGCGAGCAGTTCTTCGTCAGACTGGGGGGCAAGTTCGGCTATGACGAAGAGAGCTGGTCGGCGGGATTTGGCTTGCATGTGCCGGTTTCGGGATTTGGACTGCGGTTCGACTATGCTTACTCTCACTGGGGCCACCTGTCGGAGGCGGCCGATGGTTTCGGAGATCAAACTCACCGCATGCAAATAGGATTTGATCTTTGTCGGGAAAGTCGCG
>CAZGVT010000095.1:0-1190 GCA_964529255.1 uncultured Alphaproteobacteria bacterium
GACTGCCCGCGATTCAACATTGCGCCACACCAATTCCGAAGGAATGCCACTCATGACGATGCAGTTCTCCGATGACATGATGTCCAAGGAGGTTCAGTACGATCCCCACACGTATTATCGTATTTTGCGGGCGAAGGACCCGGTTTATTGGAATGAGAAATGGGGCGGCTGGATCCTGACCCGTTACGCGGATATCGTTCAGGTCTTCCGCGACAACGACAGTTTCTCCGCCGAGCGCATGTCGTACCTGGGAAACGAACTGACCGACAACGATCGTGAGCGCTTCGCGCCGATTTTTTCGGTGCTGGCGAATTGGATGCTGTTCCGCGATCCGCCGGATCACACGCGGTTGCGCGGACTGGTCAATCATTTATTCACACCCAAAGCGGTGGAACAATTCCGTCCGCGCGTGCGCGCGATTGTGCGTAACCTGATTAACGAGATTCCGCGCGACAAAGAGCTGGACCTGGTGCGCGACTTTGCCTATCTTGTTCCACTGACGATTATTCTGGAATTGCTCGGCGCGCCGCAGCTCGACCGGGACAATATCAAGCACTGGTCGGAACAGATCGGAGTATTTTTCTTCATTCGCGCGGATGAAAAGCGCCGTCGCGAAATCGCCTGCGAGGGGATCTCGGCGCTCAGCGAATACATCCGGCCCTTGGTTTCCGAGCGCCGCAAGAATCCCGGGATTGACATTGTCAGTGCGCTGGTGGGCGCGGAGGAAGAGGGTAAGGTGACGGAAGATGAAGTCGTGGCGACATGCGTGCTTTTGATTTTTGGCGGCCACGAGACGACGATGAATCTGATTAATAACGGAAGTCTGGCGTTTATCCGCCACCCGGCTCAATACGCGAAACTGCAAGCGCACCCCGAGTTGATCGATTCGGCGGTCGAGGAACTGCTGCGTTATGATTCTTCGGTAAAAGGCACGGCGCGTTGGGTGAAGAAGGATTATCAGATTGGGGGCAAAACGATCAAGAAGGACGATCGGATGCTGCTGGCGCTGACGGCGGCGAACCGTGATCCGGAGCTGTTCCAGAATCCCGACGATCTTGACATCACGCGCGACCCGAATCCGCACATCGCATTCGGCCAGGGGATTCACGTCTGCCTTGGGGCGGCGCTGGCGCGGATGGAAGGGCAGGAGGCGTTTGCGGGATTGGCGAAGCGGATGCCGCTGATGCAGC
>CAZGVT010000095.1:1200-10371 GCA_964529255.1 uncultured Alphaproteobacteria bacterium
CGGTGTGGCCATGATCGCAGCCGGCCTCGTGGAGCCGCTGATGCAGCTTGCGGTCAAGGATGAAGATCTCGAGTATCATCCGGCGATTGTAAGCCGCGCGCTCAAGACGTTACCGGTGGTGTTTCCGGCATGATCAGTCAATACCATTATAGAGGAGATTCTTCCATGATCATACGAGTCATCTCGCTGCTGCTTCTGTTTTTTGCTTTCTCCGCGCCGTTGCCCGCTCAGGATGTTTCCGGCAGTAAGGATCATCCGCTGATAACGCGCTATCCCGGATCGGTGATCACGTATTACGATCAGCAACAATTCGATGAGTATGTGCTGCCGTTAGGAGGCCTGGTAGCCAAAGGGAGCGATTTTGCGTTTGCGGAACAGCTCGACCTCGGAGGCAGGATTACGCGCATTCACTATGCTCTGACGGCGACAATGGTATCATCGATCGAGGTCTTCAGGAATTATACCGACGCGCTGGCGCAGGCGGCATTCGAGACGCTTGCATCGGGCAAGGCGGAGAAGGGCTCGAACGACATTGCCGGACCGAACTGGACGAACCGTGTGTTCAAAGGTCTGCCGCCGGTCGCCTTCGGCAATTTAGGCAATTTCGGTTTTACGGACAGGCGGCGGTACGTCGCGGCGAAGGCATCGGGCGCATCGGGTGATGTGTATGTTTCATTGATGGTCGTGCAGCGCAAGGATAACGAGGTGCATGCGCAGCTCGATATTATAGAAGTGCAGCCGGTGAAGAGCGGGCTGATACAGGTGGATGCGGCGTATTTGAAATCGGAACTTGAGCGTACGGGGCATGTCGCCATTTACGGAATTCTCTTTGATGTAGACAAATCCGAGATTAAGCCGGAATCGCAGCCGACGCTTGTCGAGATTGCAAAATTGCTTGGCGCGAACGGTGGATTGAAGCTCTACGTTGTCGGGCACACGGACATGACCGGCACGTACGAGCACAACACGAAGCTCTCGGACGAGCGCGCAAAGCGTGTGGTAAGTGCGCTCACGGAGCAGCATGGCATAGCCGCCGCGCGCCTGTCGGGCTATGGCGTCGGCCCGCTCTGTCCGGTTGCCAGTAATGCGACGGAAGAGGGACGGTCGAAAAACCGACGCGTCGAATTGGTGGCAAAGTAACCGGACGAACGCAAATTCGCAGGAAGAAAGTCGCCGATGGAACCGAAATACAAGATTGAAGTAAACAAACACCGGTGTGTGGGCTCGACCATGTGTCTGCAGAAGGCGGCGCACATATTCGGGCTGGACAAGGACAAGCAGTCGCGGGTTTTGGATCCGGGGACTCAGGACAAAGAGAATCTGCTTGCGGCGGCGGAATCCTGTCCGACGGGTGCGATCACCGTTACTGAAATTGCGACGGGGAAGAAGCTGTTCCCTGAGCCGCGAGTGGATGATGATTAGCCGAGCGCGCAGAGCGATGTATCATGCTTAATTCGAGAACACTGGGTTGGACGGGACTCCTGCTGATGCTCGCCGGAACGTTTGGCTTTCTCTTTGTGGCTGATGATCGACGCCACATCGGAGAGTTGATCGGCGTCGGCTCGATCATGGCAGTTGGTGTCGTGTCTGTCGGTTTGTCGTGGTATCTGCGGCGAAAGGCTTGACTGGTGATCGACAAGTTGATTCCGATAGATCTTCGCTCCGATACCGTCACGAAACCGGGCGCGGCAATGCGCGCGGCCATGGCCGCGGCGGAGGTGGGTGATGATCAGTTCGGCGAAGATCCGACTGTCAACCTGTTGCAGAAGCGTGTGGCGGAGTTGCTCGGCAAGGAGAGTTCGATCTTTCTTCCGACGGGTGTGATGGCCAATCAAGTGGCGCTGCGTACGCTCACACGGCCGGGAGATGATGTTGTCGTGAGCCGCGAGTGCCATCTTGTATGGCATGAGACGGGAGCGGGTGCGGCAAATTCGGGGGTGCAGTTTACAGAAATCGGCGCGGGCGGTGTGTTCACTTGCGCGGAGTATCTCGCCGCTCGCAAGCCGCAGGGTCATATCGTTTATCCGCCGACCACGCTGGTTTCGATTGAGAACACACAGAATCGCGCGGGCGGGGTGATTTTCCCGCAGGATGAAGCGGTGAAGATATGCGCAGCGGCGAAAGCGAACGGCGTTGCAAGCTATTTGGACGGTGCGCGCATCTTGAATACGGCCGTGGCGAGCGGGAAAAGTGCAAGTGAGTTGGCTGCACCATTTGATCTGGCTTCGCTTGCGCTCTCGAAGGGACTCGGCTGTCCGGCGGGTTCGATGCTGGCGGGCTCAAATGAGCTAATTCAGCGCTGCGTTCGTTACCGGCGAATGCTGGGCGGGGCGATGCGGCAGACGGGGATTCTGGCTGCGGCGGGAGTGTATGCGCTGGAGCATAATGTCTCGCGCTTAGCCGAGGATCATGCGAATGCAAAGATGATTGCGACGCGGCTTGCGGCGAGTAAGCGCATTGCGATTGACCTCTTCACCGTGCAAACGAACATCCTGATTTTCGATCTTGCAGAGGGCGCCCCCGGCGCCGAAACGGTTGTCAAACGCGCGCAGGAAAACGGCGTGCTGATGTTTGCCTTCGGTCCGCGCACGATCCGCCTGGTGACGCATCTCGATGTGACGCGCGAGCAGTGCGAAAAGGCGGCGGAAATCTTGGTGGGGATTGCGGAGGGGTGATCGGCTTGAGGTCACAGATTGTGACCTCAAGTTGGGGGGGCGTATGCAAGCTTCCCCGCGCTTTTACCGAGCAGGGCGTAAATGTATTAATCACAAATGTGGATTACATTAAGAGAAATTCAAGGCCTCGAAGACCAGTGGTTACAAACATCTGGGCGTGCACTTCTATTAGCCCAACACTTTGAGAAGTGCTGCATTTTTGTGGCCGGAAGTATTCAGTTAGTTGAAGACAACGCATCGGATCATGACTTTGAGTCGAGTTTTAGTAGAATTCAAAAACTTCTTCTTAGTGGTGCCATCAATCGAATACATCGATCCCTGCTCGGTATTCCTGAACATACTGAACTGTTGGAGTGTGCAAGAGATGCTCGCAATTATATAGCACATGAAATCAGCCTCTTCTGCATCAGAAATGGACCTACTGACATTTTGAAAATGATGCCTCAACTAACCAAAAAAGTTGGGGATTTGGCCCTTGCGGACAGCCTCGTTTCATGGTGGGCACATCTTATTGAAGAAAAAGAAGACGCAATCTCGTATGAGGATTTTCAATTTTATCCTCTTGAGTTAACAAAATGGGTTCTTGGGCCACTTGAACAGATCGATCACGACACAAGCTGGCGTTTGACGGTCGAGCAATGCAGGCTACTGTGCAAGATACAACGTAGTCAATCAGAAACTTTGAATTGGCAACTCACGGGGCAAATGACGGGATGTGAATGCATAAGGGAATCTCACACGCATGTTCACGACACGCGTTGCGGTTCTCTTCTCTGTCTTCAATTTCATTCAACGGCATCCGAGTCAAAAAGGAGAACCGAGCTTGATAGTGATTGTGTACTCTTGTGTGAACAATGCCACAAACATGCGCATGACCCAAGTTCGTAAGTTCACTCATCGCGGGCAGTGCGCGTCACTATTTCGGGAAACGCTTGACCATTCGCCCGGCAATCTTGCCGATCTACCATGTGGGGGACGACAGCTATGAGGATGCGTCCGGTCGGACGCGGGTGATTGAGGAGTCCGGCGGCTTGACGCTGAACGCGAATTGTCGCGCGGCCTATGCGATTTCTTCGCAGCATTCGATCGGACTGTCCCTTGGCTTTCCGCTGGTAACGCGGGATGCTCGCCCCGATGGGTTGACGAGAGAGTATGTAGCGGGAATTGAATATGTGGTCGGGATATAGCGGCACACGGCGTTCGCTTGATTCAATGATCAATCCGGAGCATGCGGAGGCACATTCCGCCGCGAAGAAAGCGCTCACCTTATGACCGATAGACACTATTATGGGACTCAACACGTTTCTCATTGATTTTTGTAGGGTGAAAAATGAAACCTCATCAATGGCCGGAACTATCACGCAACGAATCAGATTGGTCAATGCCAAACATGGCATTAGGTTGTTGTACCGACATCGCCAATTTTCTATTGGGCACCATTGAAGTGAGCATTCTAAATTTAGAAAAAGTGATCAATCACTTCTGGGAGAAACCGGAAACACAGATTTCTGCGTGTCAAGACTTCATACGAGTACTGTATGTCGCAGAGTGTATCGGCGATTATGGTCAATCAAATGCTGAGATAGGCAACTTTCTTGAGTTGTCGGGAGCCCGATTTGATAAGACTTCCATACCAGTCCTTATGGATAGAATGCGTTTTCTGAAGGAAAGCGCACGAAAAGTAGTTTACAACGCTTTCCTTATAAGACCTGAGTACTTACTCAAGTCGGACGATGATATGCGTGTCAAACCGCAAATCCTACAGGATGATGTTAGCAAGCACTTTAGGACACTCAAGAAAGCACATCATGAACTTGTCAAGCAACTGAAGACATTGAACGAACAGATCAAGTGAACGGTGATTTAAACGTGAGAGCCTTTATTGGGGCAGAGCGAGTCTTCACGTGTCGCTCGGATTAGAAGTGCGCACGAAGTGCGGCACTTAGTCCGACTACTACATGGGGTTGTCCCCACGAAGCGCATATCCATGCGGCGCTACGAATGATTCCCCCTTTAATCCCCCCACAGGATGTAGGGGGAGATAATCTCAACAGAGATTTCAACATTTTCATCATAAAGATTCCGGGCGGGTAAGGACACCCGCCTCGGTGAGAGAGAACATGGCATCTTCCAAAGACATCACGACGATTTTGGCCACGGACTGTGGCTCGACGACGACGAAAGCGATTTTAATTGAGAAGCAGGGGTCGGAATACCGGCTCGTGTGCCGAGGAGAATCTCCGACGACGGTGGAGGCGCCGTTCGAGGACGTGACCAAGGGTGTGCTCAACTCAATTCAGGAGATTGAAGACATCATGGGCCGCAAATTTCTCGACGGCGAGACGATCATGAAGCCCAGAAAAAGCGACGGCAGCGGCTGCGATGTGTACATTTCCACTTCGTCGGCGGGCGGCGGCCTGCAGATGATGGTCTCGGGCGTCGTGAAGGCGATGACGGCGGAGTCCGCCGAGCGCGCCGCGCTGGGTGCGGGTGCAATCGTGATGGACACGCTCGCGTCCAACGACGGCCGCTTGCCGCATCAGAAAATCGAGCGCATTCGCAAGCTGCGCCCTGACATGATCCTTTTGTCGGGCGGCATCGACGGCGGCACGACCAAGCACGTTGTAGAGCTCGCCGAATTGCTGAAAGCCGCGCGTCCCCGTCCGCGCCTGGGAATTGGCTACAAACTTCCGGTGATCTACGCGGGCAACAAGGACGCATCGCAGGAGGTCGGCCATGTGCTCGGCGATACCGTCGACTTGAAAACCGTGGCGAATCTGCGGCCCGTGCTGGAAAGAGAAAATCTCGGCCCCGCGCGCGATGCAATTCACGATCTGTTCATGGAGCACGTGATGGCGCAGGCTCCGGGGTACAAGAAATTGATGAGCTGGACCGATGCGCCGATCATGCCGACACCGGGCGCGGTGGGCGACATCATGCAGCGCGTGGCGAAGGCGCGAGATATCACGCTCGTGGGCGTGGACATCGGCGGCGCGACGACCGACGTTTTTTCGATCTTTCGCGTTCCGGGCAAGGGCAAGGAGACAGTTTTCAACCGCACAGTGTCGGCGAATCTGGGCATGAGCTATTCGGTGATGAACGTGCTGGCTGAAGCGGGCATCGAGAACATTCTTCGCTGGGTGCCGTTCAATATCGACGAAGCGGATTTACGCGATCGAATCGCCAACAAGATGATCCGTCCGACGACGATTCCGCAGACCAAGGAAGAGCTGCAGATCGAGCAGGCGATCTCCCGCGAAGCGCTGCGGTTGGCGTTCGTGCAGCATAAGAGCTTTGCGACTTCGCTCAAGGGTGTTCAGCAGGAGCGTGATATCGGCGATACCTTTGAGCAGAGTTCTTCCGGCGAGACGGTGGTGAACATGATGGAGTTGGATATTCTGGTCGGCTCGGGAGGCGTGCTGTCGCACGCTCCGCGCAGATCGCAGGCCGCGCACATGATGATTGATGCGTTCCTCTGCGAAGGCGTGACTGAACTGGCGGTGGATTCGATTTTCATGATGCCGCATCTCGGCGTGCTTGCTTCCGTCCACGAGCAGGCGGCGATTCAGGTATTCGAAAAAGATTGCCTGATTAAACTCGGCACGTGCGTGGCGCCGGTGGGACAGACGAAGGAGGGGAAGGAGTGCATCACGATAGAAATCCAAAATCCAAAATCCAAAATCCAAAGTCCAATCGTCTTGACCTTTGGAGAACTCGTGCTGTTTCCGCTGGGGCCGGGCGAGGAACTGAAGGCCAAACTGAAACCGGCGAAGCAATTCGACGTCGGCGCGGGTCCGGGAAAGGAGCGGGAAGTGACGCTGCATGGCGGCGTGGTGGGACTGATCATCGACACGCGTGGTCGTCCGTTCGATCTTTCTCCGAAGACGGCCGATCGCGTGGCCAAGATTCAGAAGTGGGCACAAATCCAGGTTTCCGGCGAAGGCATGGACGACCACGGCGTGGCGACGGTGCGGAAGTGAAAGTCGCAGTGATCGGTGCCACAGGGATGCTCGGCAAGCCGGTGGCGAAGCGGCTGCTGGCTGACGGAATTGCCGTGCGCGTGCTGAGCCGAGACCCCGACAGAGCGGCCAAGCAACTCGGCCAGGATTTCGAGTACGTTCAGGCAGACGTTCGGGAGTCCGCATCGCTTGAAAGGGCCTTCGATAAATGTGACGCAGTTCACATGAACTTGAGCGCCGAGAGCCGTGATCAATTTGAAGCGACACTCTGGCATGGCGTCGTGAATGTCGGGTCCGTTGCCCGCACGCAAGGCATGAAACTGGTTTCCATCGTCTCCGGAGATTGGCAGCCGGATCCGAATCACAGTATGCCCAATCGCGCCGCGATCTCAAAGGGAATTCTCGCACTGGAAAGGATGGAGCTGCCGACGATTGTCTGGGGTGCGACGTGGTTTTTCGAGAGTTTGGAATACTTTATTCTGGAGGATCGCGCGCTGATGGTCGGCCTGCAGCCACTCGACTGGCATTTCATCGCAGCGGACGACTACGCTGATTGGGTTTCGAAGGCAATGAAGAGGGCGTGGACAGGCAATCACCGCTTCACGGTGCACGGTCCGGAGCCAATGAAGATGTTCGATGCTCTAAGAGCTTATTGCGCAGTCATGCATCCGCAACTTCCGGTCGAACACAAGAGCATCGCAGAAGTCAAGCAGTTTGCACGCGCGAGCGAACAGCATGCGTGGCTGGAGGGCTTTGCGAATTTCATGGCGAATTTTGAAACGCTCGGCGAGGAGGGAGACGGCAAGGCAACGCCCCGGGAATTTGGAGAACCGCGCTGGACACTCCGCGCGTGGCTGGACCACCAAGCCCCAAAGCGATAGTAAGACTCAAGCTCGATGCAGAGCATGATCGCCGCATTTGATTCGCGCAATTCGGACCCCGACTCGGCACATTTGATTTTCGACGGATGTCTCGCCGTTTGTTGAGCGAACTTCGGTCGCGGCCGGGCGCTGAGCGAACGCTTGAGCTTCTCAAACATCTCTCCGCGCAAGCGCTGCGCGGCAAAAGTTTGACGGCCTATCATGATGCGCTGCTCTTCAGCAAAGTCTATCCGGTTTCGCGCGCAGTGTGGAAATTCTGCTGTGCGGAGTTGTCGCGATTCGAGCATCGAGTTTCAAGACTTAAGGAGAGTGAGCGGTTGAGGTTCGACCAGACAGGGATCGCCGGATCGAGACTCAGCTATCGGTTTGGCTATCCGGAAGCGCAGTGGATGGCCGGACACTGCAAGGATTTGGAAATTGATTGGGACGAATACGAAACGAGTGACGATGATCCGCTCGCAACCTGGCTTCCATTGTTAGCGGAAGAAATTGAAGCAGATGCGCTGGATGATGCGAGCATCAGTTCGCGCGAATTTCTGACGGCGGCGAGTGGCGGCAAGAGCAGCGCTCGTTGGCTCATCGATCGGATGGAAGCAACACTTGCGGACTGTGTGCGTCGTACGGTGTGGGATGAGCTGGATTTGGTGCTCGTGGCATCGCTCGGAGCCGGTTCGCCTTCGCGAACGACCATTGATAATGGAGTGCCTCGGCGGCCAGTTCTTGCATTTCGCGAGCGAGAGAAACTGGATTGGCAAAAAGAGATACGCCGGCCGTTGCGCTTGCCCCGACCGGTATCTAAAGAGCGCGGCAGACGACTCTTGGACATCATGCGCGGGACGCTGTTCACGAGATTGCGTGAATTGTATCCCGTGAATTTTGCCAATCCCGCCGAGGTCTATGACATTCCGTTGGGCAGGGGCGCGCGATTGGTGGGATGGTTGATGGAGCCGGGAATGCGGCTGCCGATCGAGACGGATTGGACCTGCATGGTGCTCAAGAATAGCGTGCCGATCGCGTATGGGGGCGGAGGGATCATGCCGCAGCGCGCGGAAGTCGCGCTGAATGTGCTTGAGCCGTATCGCGGCGGCGAAACACAGTGGTTGTACGCGCAATTTGTTCGTGTCGCGCGGGCGCTTTGTCCTTCGCCATGGATCGTGGTTCGGAAATGGCAGATCGGGGGTGAAGAAAACAAAGAGGGGATCAATTCCGGAAGCTATTGGTTCTACGACAAGCTGGGATTTCGCTCAATAGATCGGGAACTTTGTCGAATTGCTGACCGCGAGCGTGACAAGATCCGGAAGAGTCCGGGTTACCGAACTGCGCGCGCAGTGTTGAAGCGGTTAAGCAAATCGGACATGGCGCTTTCTCTCGAAGGCGAGCCGTCCACGAAATACCGCGAGTATCCACTCGGCAAGGTCGGACTTCTTGCAACGATGACAGCAGCAAAGCTCTGCCCCGACCGCCGGAAACTGCAAGCAGTAGTCCTGCGCGAGCTGAAGCGCCGCTTTGGAGCGGATGCATCGCGCTGGACGAATTGGGAGAAGGTTCGCGGATCGGGACTGGCGTTGTTAGCGTTCGCCCTTCCGGGATTCGACCGACTCCCCGCGCGCAGGCAGCGAGACTTTTTCGAGGCCTGTCGGCTGAAGGGCGGGAAGT
>CAZGVT010000096.1:0-10288 GCA_964529255.1 uncultured Alphaproteobacteria bacterium
GTTCCTGACGAGCCAGATCATATCGAATGGTCGCACCTGCATTGAAGGGATTCGGATATGCCGCGTGAAACTTGAAGTCAGTCGCAACGAACTCCGGAGATTCCGCGTCGAGGACCGTAAGAAAAATCGGTACGGTCTGATTGGTATCGGGACACGAATTCGAGCGAATCCGCATCTGACCGTAATACTCAAATACTCCGTCATTGGTGGTGTCCGGACTCACAGTGATCACGAGCGCAAGCGAGTCTCCCGCCGGTATCGTCGCCGTTTCAGGAGAGACGTGCAGCCAGTCAGTTGCCGGATGGATACTCTCCGCGCTGCTCCAAAATGTCAGCGCTCCCGTGCCATGATTGCGAAGCCAGTATAGCTCGTCCGAGTTCACCTGATTGTGGCCGATGAGGTTGAGCGAAGTCGGCAGCGTCCCAAGCTGTGGCTCCGGCAACGACATTTCGTATTCCAGTACGGTATCCGCTTCGACAATCACATTCTCAAGTGTGTCCGTGGTGACGCACACTCCGGAGAATCGCAAGGCATAGCTGCCCGGCTCGAGTTCCATACTGAACAGCCCATCAGCACGCGTACGGCTCCGGCAAGTCGCTCCGATCGCTTCGACCACAATCCCCGCCAATGGTTCGCCCGTGACTTGACTGTATACCCGACCGGAGAGACCGCGGTCACCGCGAAGTTTTAACGCATAACCGCGAATTTGATTTTCCACCGCCGTCCAACCGCATGCAATCGCGCCGCCGCCCGAAAGCTTGGCCATGCCGAGAAATCCGCTGCGCAGCGGACCGTAATTCCACGACCACACGGAGTCTCCCGAGGGTGATACGCGCAACAGCCAGAACAAAGATTCATCGGCACTCTCTCCACTGCTGCCCGCGCATAGGAGTCCGCCATCGCACGTTTCCACCGCGGCACGGAGAGAGTCCTGCGCGTACCCGGTCGTGTAGGTGTTTTGCCAGATGAGGCCGCCGTTTGCATCGGTCTTTGCAATGAATCCGTGGTCCCCGAATGGCGTGGCGCGCCTGCAAATAAGATATATCTCTCCAAATACATTTTCGATGACATCGTACGCACTTTCATTGTTCTCCGTGCCGTACTCATAGTCCCACTGAAGAACTCCCAGGTCATCCGTTCGGACAAGCCGCGCGTCCAGCCCGCCAAGAGATGAGTTGGAGCGCTGACCCCCGATAATGTATCCGCCCGAGAGTGCCGCTCTGGCTTTGAACGCGATGTCCGTTCCGTTCGCGGGGTAAGTCTGCATCCAGACCGGATTGGAACTCGGACTTTTTTTCGCAGCCCAAAAATCCGAAGACGTTCCACCCCAACAGTATCCGCTGATCAGAATATTTCCGTCCTCAGTAATCGTGCCGTCGTAAGCCTTGCAGGATCCCGTTGCAACTCCATATTGCCAGTTGGAACCGACGGTGCCATCGGCACTCACGTCGATCACCGCGACTTCGGCATACTGCTGTGTTATCCAGCCGATCAACCGTATTTGTCCGTCAGGCAGCTCCACCGCCGCGCGTGCCTCGTCATTGAGATCGAATTCATCGCCCTCTACGACCGTCGACCAGACATGATCTCCCGACGGCGAAAGCTTCGTCAACAGCATATCGCGGCCATTGGAAACATTGATCCCCACCACGCCGCAGAGGAGAATGGAGCCATCGGCCATCTCCGTGGCCGCTGTGTAGTACCCGGCGGAGGTGGTGCTTGCCGTATAAGACCAAAGTGTGTCAGGTTGGCAGATGCCGGTGCGAGCGGTAAAGAGCAACAGCGCCAACACGAGCACGTGGCCCCCAATACGTCGATCAAATGTTCCGAGACAACTCATTTGAGTAACAGTAGTTTTTGTGTCCAATTGTGATCGCCAAGCACAAGCCTGCAGAAGTAAACGCCGGATGCGAACCCGGAACCGTCCCAAGTCAGGTGATGAAGCCCCGCGCCCCGGATGCCGTCGGCAAGGACGCCAACTTCCTCACCCTGAATATTGCTGATCGTGATCCTGACCGGAACCGCTCGCGGAAGGGTAAATGATATCGAAGTTGATGGATTGAACGGATTCGGGTAGGCCGGAAGCACACTGAACTCACCGGCAATTTCAGGTGGAGTTTCGGCGTCCAGCACGGTCGCAATAATCGGGATCGAGACAGCGGTATCCGGACACGAATTCGTGTGAAGACGCAGATACGCGAAATACTCGAAAACTCCCGTGTTTGCCGTGTCCGCATCAACGATCAATTGCACCGGTAAAGAGTCTCCGGGCACCACCGTTGCCGAGGCCGGCACGACTCGAATCCAGTTTGACTCCGGCCGGACCGGATCGACAGAGAGGTTTGTATACAGATCCCCTTCTCCGTCATTAAATATATACACGCAATCGACGGAGACAACATGATTTTGCGCCACAAGGTTGATTGACGTCCCGGGCGCAATGAAACGCGGCCGGCGAATCGTCAGATCACGGGTAATCGATGAGCCTTGCGGGACGTCAATGCCGAAAACGGTGTCCGATTCCACACACGCTCCGCTGACAGTGAGATCGTAGAGCCCGGGATCAAGTTCAAGAATGAAATGACCGGCCGCGTCCGTGACTGCAACCCGGTTGTCATTGACCGGACGAACGACTACGCCGGCGAGCCGTTCTCCCGAACTCTCTTCCGTCACCACTCCCTGAACTCCACCGAATGACGGCAAGCGAAACAGATAGCCTTTGGAGACTTCGCCCACGACTTGCGCTCCAAATGCAAGCCAGCCACCCGATTGACAGCTCGTCACTCCGTACAAGCCGCTGCTGTCGGGCGGGCCAAAGGTCCACGAACCCTCCGTGCCGCCGTTAACGTCCTTCAAAATCAACCAGCACTGGTGATCTGACGGAGAGGAACCCGCATAGCCTGCACACACCACTCCACCACCCGGACGCGATGCCACCCCGCGTATAACCTCGTAGGCTTGTGCGTTCGAGACCGGTTGTCGCCAGTATGCGGTCCCCTGCGCGTTTATTTTCGCAAGATAGCCGTCATACAGATTCCCGGTTCTCGTACTGCCGGCGAGAAAGAGATCGCCATACAAGTTTCTCGTCATGCCGTAGCAATACTCCCAACCCGAAGTGCCGTAGGTTTGATACCAGTCAAGACTCCCATTGGAGCCAATGTGGGCAAGAAAAAACTCGTAATATTGCGGACTGGTAAATCGGGAGTACCCGGCGAGGTAATAGCCGGTCGACGAGTCCGCGACCACGCTCGTCGCCATATCATCGAACTGATCGCCATACGCTCCGACCCAAGCGGTGTCGCCATTTGACAGTCGCCGAACGAGCATCGCATCCAAACTCTGTCCCGAGTACCGTTGGCCCGCAATCAGCAGCGATCCATCCGCTCCAAGCGTACCGTCAACGAAACGAGTGCTCGACAGACTCTGATAGTGCCAACTGCCCGTTACGCTGCCTGCTGCGCTCACATTGTAGACCGAGGCGACGAAGCCCGCGTTCGTCCAGCCAATGATTCGCAAATCACCATTGGGAAGCACGACGACGTCGTTGCCTTGATCCTGTCCGTTGAGCGACCCATTGATTGAAATCGACCAGAGCCATTCTCCCGTGGCGCTGACACGGCCTACAAGCATGTTCTGTGCGACTGGCAGTGCGACGCCCGGATTGATTGCACCGGTCACAATAAATCCGCCGTCCAGATACTCAGCAGCACCGAATATCATCGTTGTACTGTCCATCGGACAGACGCTCGTCCAAACGCTATCCGGAGGCTGTGAGAATGCGGTCCGGAAAGCCACGGTCTGGGCGAGGCAAATCGCCGCGAAAAGTAATACTCGTCTGAAGGTCACTTGGAAAACTCGCCTGGGTAAATCTCCGCTTTCACCACGCATCCGTGGGCACTGTGAAACCATAGTCGTTGGCTGCGGTCCCACCACAACGAGGTAAGATAACGGACTAAGAGCAGCATGGCAAGTCTGCCGAACGGCGGGAGGCCCCCACAAATATGCCGGGGATGAAGATTTTGCATCCTCATCCCCGGCGGTTCACGCAACTTGGGTACAGCCGTACTTGCACGGCTGCCGATTGCCAGGCCTAACTACTTCATCAACACCATCTTCCGCATGTCGCTGAAGGCCCCGGCCTCGATGCGATACAGATACAGCCCGGAGGGCAGTCCCGCCGCATCAAATACCACAGAATGACGGCCCGCTGGCATCGACTCGTCAACCAAGAGCTCTACCTGACGGCCTAAGACATCGTAAACGCTGAGCTTGACATGTCCAGCCTCCACAAGGTCAAAGGTCAAGATCGTGGATGGATTGAACGGATTCGGGTAGTTCGTGTACAACCTGTACTCAGTGATCGTAGCCGGAGCCGCCAGTCCCATCACTACCGATCCTTCGCCCACCTGCAAGCGATTGCCGTAGGCATCGACCGCAATTAGACGGTATTGGTAACTCGAACCAACGCGCACTTGACGATCCCGCCAGGAATAGTGGTTCGTCTCAATCGACGTACCGTTGCCCGCGATCGATGCGACACTTTGCCACTGACCACCGGATCCGCGCTCAATTACGAAGTGGTCATTGTCCTGTTCACTCGCGGTCGACCAGTTGAGCATGACGGTCTCTCCGTCCTGAACCGCGGTGAACGACAACAGGTTCACATCGAGTTGCAAGTCGGTTATCACATAATCTTCCACTTCGCCCAGCACTTCGTCCACTCCGCTCTGGGCGGCCGCACACCCGGGTTGCGTCGACATCAGACGAAATCTTACAAGTCCATCGTAACGGCCAAAATCGAGCACTCCCGGATCGGTAAAGCAAAACTCAAACACCTGGCTCTGGTTCGCTTCCATACCAATGATCGGTGCGCCGGGAATAATGCACTCCGAAGCCGTGCCGTCGCAGAACACATCGCTGAAACTGCAATCCAGATCGCCGTCCTTCCAACCATAAACATACATGGGCTGTCCGGTATAAGCAGGACCTGTCGTCACGCGGATCTGAACGCAAGCCTCGTAACACGGCATCCACGGCGGATTCAAGAACGTCACTCCGTCGTCACCATCGTCGGCATCCGGAATGTTGGGCTCTTCCTCCGGAGTGACCGTGGTACCCAGCCAGGCAACTCCCAGAGCATACACGGCATTCGCCGGACCGCCATTCAACTCTGAACCGACCGGATAGCCCCCCTCTTCGCAGTCGCCGCTCGGCAAATCACCAAGGTCGAATCCCGAAGGAACCTGTGGACCGCACGGACCACGCGTGACCGCAAGAAATGAAAGCACAGCCGGCTCGAGCGAACGCGTGCCGTAGGCGTCAACCGCATAAACTTCGACCAGCCACAGGTCGTCAATCTCCGTGTCACCGGCGGGGATGCAGGCTCCGCTGTGATCCACCGGATGCAGCGGATTCAGTTCGTCGTCAACATAACCGCCATTCGTGAACGCATTCTGAACGAACCAACGATAGGAATAGGTCACCGCGTCGCCGTCGGGATCGGGCGGAACAGGTCCGGTCACTTCGACGCAAACCTCCTGAGTGTCCAGAATACATTCCGGACCGTCCACCAGCGGTGTATATGGAGGCTGAGTGCAATTGTCTGTGCGATAACGGATCTTCAATTGTGCCCAGTTCACCGCCGTTGCCCAGGTGCAGGTCGTATTCCAGACGTCAATATCGAGGAACATGTTCAGTTCGCCGTCATCCAGAATTGCCGCCGCAGGTACGTCGAACACGGTCACCGACCATTCACCGTCCACTCCTTGCAGATAGTTCGGATTGAGCAAACTCCCGTCTGCAAATACGTGATCCAGCTCACAACTGTCCGGACGGTTCGGATGCTCATTCGAGCAGTCCGCCTGGTCGATATCCCAGGCACAAATCAATATCTGTACGGACTGGATGCACAAACCCGGCAAGTCGTGGTCCGGGAAGATGTGTTTCCAGCCATAATCTTGATCGTACCAACTGTAGATATCGAATCCAAATTCCGGTTGACCGTCGACGCACGGATTCGCGCCGGCAGGGAATGGACCGCCGTAAAGCGGCGAATCATCGGACTCGTCCGTCGTCTGATAATACGTCACGCTGCCGTCGTCGTTCGGATAGACGCCGTCCAGTCTCCAGGCTTCTTCGCACGCATTCGTGCAAGGGTAAATATCCAGCACATAGCTGCCCGCGCCACCCGTGTCCTGAGTCTCGATCAGCAAATAGTACGTGCCGACAGTCAGTTCCGCGCAGTCAATCTTGGACAGCACAGAGTTGAATCCGCAGTTATTGTCCGACGTCGCAATGCTCGGTCCCGTGCAGCACTCGACCTTTAGATAGATGCGGGTGTTCGTCTGTGCGGTCGTCGCGCAGGTCGAAAACGAATAGGTTCCCGGTACGGTGATGTAGATCTCGTAGATGTGATCCTCGCTCCCCCGCACCGCGCAGTCATTCCCGGCTCCGACCAGTGTCGTGGAGTTGTGATACGGAATCGAACCCACCACAAAGTCCGCTTCACAGATTTGCTCCGGTGACGTTTCATCAAACGTACCGATTCTGCTCTGGTATTCCGTCCAGTCGGAAGCCTGTGCCGTAACGGTCAATGAGAGCAGCGCCAATCCGAGCCAAAACCATCCTGATAGTCGCATCTTCGGTCTCCTTACGTATTCACATCTGCAATCGCTTCGCATCAAATCAAGTCGGCGTGGGGTTGTCAATCGCGGCTTGACTTTTGCCGCGCTCTTCGCTACATTCTCCGCTTGCGGCGTCTTAGCTCAGCTGGTAGAGCAACGGACTGAAAATCCGTGTGTCCCCAGTTCGATTCTGGGAGACGCCACTCCTCCCGGACCGGTCAGCTCAAAAGGGCTGGCCGGTCTCTTTTTCTGCGGATCTTGGATCCTGGGGCATTCCACGCAAGGTACTTATCATACTTCGCACGGCCCTAATTTATCCTCCGAGTACCCCTAAAGTCAATGTAAATTCGTTCTTTAAGGCTGAGTCATGTTGGGACACAATTGAGATTGCGCATCTCCCATAAAAGCAAGTGGTAACGCCGCCTCTTCGTTCCTTAGTTCTAATATATACTTAAAGTTAAAGTGGGGATTTCCACCGCATCAGTGGAGGAAGAACACCTCCTGCCGGTTGATCTCATCCCCGGAGGTTGAAAATTGCCGGATTTGTGATTATATTCGTAAGCACTTACGTAAATACTATTGTTGAGGGTTGCCTTGGATATTCTCGCAGAGCTTGGGCCGCTCGCCCTTGGGAGCCGACTTCGGCGGATCAGTGACCGCCTATTGAAAGAGGTCGCGCAGGTCTACCGCGAGCACAATATCGCATTTGAACCGCGCTGGTTTCCCGTCTATTTTCTCCTCAGGGACGGCAGCCAGCGGACGGTCGGGGAGATTGCGCGTACACTGGGGTTTTCGCATCCAGCGGTCGTCCAGATCGCGAATTCCATGCAACGGAACGGTCTGATGGCTTCATCAACAGGCTCCGGTGACCGCAGGACGCGAGTCCTGTCACTCAGTGACCGGGGCCGGCAAATGCTGCGCGAGCTTGAACCGATGTGGGTGGAAATCCGTGAAACCGCCGCCGACCTCGCTGCGTCCGCATCCGGGGATTTCCTCGCCAGTCTGGGAAGATTGGAAGCCGCGATTGCCGAGGAGAGTTTTCACGCGCGCGCGAAGCGAGTCGGGCAGAAGAAGCGGGACGAGGACGTCACGATTTTCGATCTGGATCCGGAACAGCCGCGGCACGTCGAGGCGTTTCAGAGGCTGAATATCGAATGGCTGGAGAAGTACTTTGAAGTGGAGCCCCATGATCGCGAAATGCTCGAGCATCCGCGCGAGTACATAATTGATCGCGGTGGGTACGTGCTGCTCGCGCAATCCGGCGGCGAAATCGTCGGCACGTGCGCGCTCATCCGCCACACGGCAGATCAGTATGAACTGGCAAAGATGGCGGTGACCGAAAAAGCGCAGGGAAAGCAGATCGGCAAGCGGCTCGCTCAATCCGTGATCGATCGCGCACGAAACCTGAATGCGCGCTCGATCTGGCTCGAAAGCAATTCGATACTCGGGCCCGCTCTCAATCTCTACCGAAAGCTCGGCTTCCGGTTTGAAGAGTTCCCTCAACCTTCGGAATATCGCCGGGCCGACGTGTTCATGAGGTTGGTGTTGTAGAACGGTGTCATCCTGCGCGCCCGTCTTTCGGCGGTCGCTAGGCGAAGGATCTCGCTTTGTCATTCCCACAAACCCCGAGAGATTCTTCACCCCCTCGTAGACTTGGGGGTTCAGAATGACACAACTTCCGCCGTGTTGGCGGCAAGTCGAGCCTCCCGAAATGCGTTGCACGATCGCTTTCAGCGCATTGCTCGGTTCTGCGGCCTCCCGGGCGCGATCGCACGGATACTCTCGCATTGCTGTCGATTGCACATTGACAGGTGTTTTTTTTTTTGCTTACTTTAGTCGCACCCCTACCGGTAGGGGATTTTCCCTTTGGATCAAATTAAACAGGAGGTGCGAAATGAAGACGGCAACTTTGATCGTCATTGGACTCATGTTATCCAGCGTGAGCTGGGCTCAGGGCGGGCCGGATGCGTGTTCGTTTGCTGTGAGCCTGAAGAACACGGGGTGTTATGGCGCCAGCGGAGGCGGATGTTCGGCAAGTTATGGATGCACCAGCACTACGTTTACCGTGCCATGCGATGACCAGTACACCTGGGCCGTCTCTACCTCATGCAGTGGAGGATACGATTGTGATAACTGCTATGCATGTTCAGAGATTTCCCACTCCGGAGGGTCCTTCGGTTGGTGCAGCACAAGTGAAGAATGCAGCGGTGGAGATTGTACAGATGCTTGTGGTGCTATCTTGCACCCGGGTATAACTTACACGCTAACCGTTTGCCTCCTGGCATGCGAAGATTTTCCTTGCGATAGCTGCGGAAACAACTGCATGGCTGTGGGGTGCGTCTACTTGAACTCTGTCTGTCCCGCGCCATGATGCGTGCGCCGGTTGTGATCCTGGCCTGCGCGATTGGCGCTACCGCAGCCGTGCTTCGCGTTCCGGAAGAGTATGAGTCCATACAAAGTGCGCTGGACGAAGTGGCGGAAAACGACACTGTGTTGGTTGATACCGGGGAATATGCGGAGGCGCTCGAAGCGCCTCCGCTGAGTTTTGTCCTGCTCGGGAATGTTGAAGCCGACACCGGGGATTACACTCGACCAGTCATAAACCCATCCTCGTTGCCGGGCTCAGACACCCTGGCTTGCTTGATCGTACCAGCGGGATCACTTCCGACTGTTCGGCAGATGAGTTTCGTCAATGATTGGAGAATGTACCGACGGAGTAGAAATGCCTATCGCGGTGGAATTGTAGTCCGATCGGCACACGTTACCGTGGAAGATTGTCGCTTTGACTCCGTATACTATGCGATTGCGAGAGCTTTCACAGAACTTGAGAGCATCCTCGATGTCCGGAGATGCGTCTTTTGGAAAAGTCAGTCGTACGGGGTATTTGGCAGCGGACCACACTGCCGCGTCATGGTCGAGAACAGTCATTTTGTGACAGACTCAGCTGGAACTCAGATTGCTGCCGGCCCGGGCTCTACCATTGACTGCTGCACTTTCGAAGGCCAAAAAGTCCGAAACTGCATCACGATCTCGGGCGCGGCTGGACGAGTCTCCAGATGCATTTTTGCTCGATACGGGCCACCACCGGGCGACGGACAAACCAACATTGCAATTGACGGCCATTTATTCTCCGGACAGATTGAAGACAACCTGTTTCTAAACTGCATTGTCACGTGGTGGCCGATTGACATAGGGGCTCCGTGCGCCGGCGAGACGATTTCGGTGAGGCGAAATCAGTTTCTGGGCTGCGGGGCGTCTGGAATATTCGGCACGAGTGGCTTCGGCACAAACTGCGAGTCTGAGTCAGGCAGAACACAATTGGAAATCGAGGATAACGTTTTCGCTGACTGCCGCGGCGCTATCGAGCCAGCGCAGTGTGCATGGTTCTGGTCACCAGCATTCATTTTGCGAAACAGATTTTTCAACAATCGGCCGGAGACGATTTCCACAATCTTGGCCAGTGATTCCTCAGTTTCACTCCGTGAGAATGTCTTCATCGGAAACACGCTGGCCTTGGATCAGCAGACAATTGAGTGGGACATTCCGGTAGACGCCCGTTTCAACTACTGGGGAGACTCATCCGGGCCGTATCATGAGACACTGAATCCCGACGGGCTCGGCGATGAAGTGCGCGGGAATGTGCTCTTCGAGCCGTGGTATCCTGA
>CAZGVT010000097.1:0-2643 GCA_964529255.1 uncultured Alphaproteobacteria bacterium
CTTGCCCGGCGGCAGGCAATAGAAGTTATTGGCGGACTTCTGCGGACGCTGGGATGGGTTTTTTCAAGTCCGTTTCAGTATTTGCGGGGAGTTGTGACCGGCTTGACCGCTTCAGGGCGGGCTGAAGATGTTGCGGCTCTTAGCTCCAAGCATTTTTTGTTGTACCGGTTGCTGCGTCTGATGGGCGCAGTTGTGCTTGTCCTTGCGGCGGGCGTGTTAACAGTCGGGCTGCGCCGCGCGTGGGATGCAGGCGCGGCTGATCCGCAAACGAGAGCCGCGCTGAAAGAAATGAAGAGCGAGGTGCGGACTCTCTCCGAGCGATCTGCCAAGTTTGACGAAGAGGTTGACGCGCTGGACAGGGTTTGGTTGTCGACGAAGGACTCGATGATGACCGCTGCGCGGACCGAGTTGCAGGCACGGCAGCGCGCCGCGGACTCCACAATGGATGCGATTGCCGCTCGCGCTCGCGGCCAGGAGGGTATGGAGCTTTCGCTAAGTCAGGTCATGGAAGCGCTAAGCGGTCCGCCGCCGAGAAATCGCGATCGCGCTCAGAGTATGCAGCGCTCCGTTGCCGATCGTCTGCGATATAGCTTCCTGGAGCCTGATGAACGGTCACTGCTTATGGCCTATGGCGAACAGTGGCTGTCCGGCCGGATGGCCGCATTCGATCTTGCCGAACTCACCGACGAGCGCGTGCGCGGCCGTCTGCAGCCCGACTATGGCGAAATCAAGCGGCAGGCGGACTTCACGCGCCAGAATCTTGAGCAGTTACAGCAACGCCGTGATATGCTTCGCCAGTCCGCCCAGTTTCACACGATGCCTTTTGTCTGGCAACTGGTCAAGACCTTTTTCTCGTTTATCGGATTGGTCTGGGCGCTGGGACTTCTGGTCGAATGGCTCTGGCTTGGCGTCGACATCGCCGCCAACGTTCAGGCGATTCGCGAATCTACGCCAACTTCAAAATCAGTCGAGTAGCTCGATCCGCATCGTCGCCGAGGCGCCCGGGGAGGGGCGCCTCGGCAAATTCAAATGGACATTTCCTCACTGCTGTTTTAGGGAACCGGTCTAAGATGCACAAACTAACCATTGACGACATCGACCTGAAGAATAAGCGCGTGCTTGTGCGCGTGGATTTCAACGTGCCACTGGAAGATGGGAAGGTCACCGACGACATCCGTATTCGCGAGTCTCTGCCGACCATTCGCAAGATTATTGCGAGTGGCGGCAAGGCGGTTCTCATGAGTCACCTCGGTCGGCCCAAGGGAAAGAAGAATGCCGAGTTTTCTCTTGCTCCCGCCGCGAAATGTCTGTCGGAATTGCTGGGCAAGCCTGTGGTCATGGGAACGGACTGCATTGGACCGGAAGTCGAGGCGATGGCTGCCGCTCTGCAACCGGGCACCGTGATGCTGCTCGAAAACGTTCGTTTCTACGGTGAGGAAGAGAAGAACGATCCGGGATTCGCGGCAAGGCTTGCGAAACTTGGGGACGTCTATGTCAATGATGCCTTCGGTTCCGCCCATCGCGCGCATGCGTCCACGGAGGGAGTGACAAAGTTCATCAGTCCCGCAGTTGCGGGTTACCTGATGCAAAAAGAGTTACAGTATCTGGGAACGGCGCTGGCCAATCCGGCGCGGCCGTTCGTCGCGGTGCTCGGCGGATCCAAGATCTCGGGCAAGATCGACGTGATCGAAAATCTGCTGGGGAAAGTGGACACGATTCTGGTGGGCGGTGGGATGGCCTACACATTTTACAAGGCGATGGGCAAGGAAATCGGGAATTCCATTCTCGAAATGGACAAACTCGATCTCGCTCATGATTTGCTCGCTCGCAGTCAGCGGGGCCGCACGAATCTGGAGCTACCGCCCGATTCCCTGGTCGCCGATGAGTTGAAGGCCGGCGCCAAAGTTACCGTCGCATCCTCGGATGCGATTCCCGAAGGAAAGACCGCCGGAGATATTGGCCCGCAGACCGGTCGCATTTTTGCGAATGTCATTAAGGCAGCCAAAACCGTTGTTTGGAATGGACCGATGGGAGTATTTGAAATCGCCGAATTCGCGGAGGGCACGAAGACGATTGCTCTCGCCCTTGGCGAGGCGACAAGAAACGGAGCGACAACGGTGGTCGGGGGCGGCGATTCCGCTGCCGCGGTGAAGAAGTTCGGTCTTGAATCAGCGGTCTCTCACATCTCAACCGGCGGCGGGGCAAGTCTTGAATTTCTTGAAGGCAAGGAGCTTCCCGGCGTGGTCGCGTTGACCGAAAAATAGGTACCCCATGTTACTTGCGGCAAATTGGAAAATGAACTTGTCAGCCGCTGAAGCGGCTGATTTTGTAAAGGCTTACGCAGGGTCGTTGCCATCTTCTGCGGTGCGCAGCGTGATTCTGCCCCCGTTTACGATGATTCCGTCCGTTGCACATGCGGTCAAGCAGGCTTCGGTGCC
The DNA here is from genome assembly GCA_964529255.1 of uncultured Alphaproteobacteria bacterium. Lineage (GTDB taxonomy): Bacteria > Electryoneota > RPQS01 > RPQS01 > RPQS01 > CAZVXJ01. Next base: position 2,439 of record CAZGVT010000097.1, read on the forward strand.
GCTGGAGCGGCTTGCTTTCGGCGCTCAAAATGTGTATTTTGAGAGTTTTGGCGCCTTTACGGGGGAGGTTTCAGCCAGAATGCTGACCGAACTCGGGTGTACCTATTGCGTTTGCGGACACAGCGAGCGACGCAAGCTCTTTGGCGACACCGACGACGTTGTCTCCAAAAAAGTTATCCGCTGTATCGAGAATGGACTGACTCCG
>CAZGVT010000097.1:2653-6776 GCA_964529255.1 uncultured Alphaproteobacteria bacterium
TATCCTCGAAATTGTGTTGAAGCGGCAGCTCGATATTGGATTGTCGCGGCTGAAGGAAGATGAGTTCCCGAATCTCGTGGTAGCTTACGAACCGGTCTGGGCGATTGGAACGGGGGTTGTCGCGACTCCCGAACAGGCACGGGACGCTCACATGTTCGTTCGGACGCGATTGAAGGCGATGTGTGGCGACCGCGCGAAGGCGATTCCGATTCTTTATGGCGGCAGCGTCACTTCGGAAAACTGCCTGACGCTGATGTCACAACCGAACATCGACGGTGCGCTGGTTGGCGGCGCAAGTCTGAAAGTGGACAGCCTGTTGAAACTCCATGCGGCTTGCGCGGCGGCGGGAAAGCAAGAGCCCCAAAACCCCAATCGAGAGTGGAAATAAGTTTGTGGTGGTATGTTTAGTCTGATGAATTCCTGCAGTGTATTTTGAGTGGGATCAGTCAAAGGCAAGAAAAAATTTAGCGAAGCACCGTGTCGACTTTGCGGAAGCCGCGTCGATTTTTGGAGACAGCCTGTCGATAACAATAAGTGATCCAATGCACTCGATCGACGAGGAGCGTTTTGTGACAATGGGAACTTCCGCGGAAGGACGACTTCTTGTAGTCGTTCACACAGATCGCATAGACACCATCAGAATAATCAGCGCAAGGAAGGCTACAAAGCGGGAAAGAACGGTGTATGAAGGCGAAAGCTGATCCGAGAGCGCGGAGCGTAAAAGACCTGCTGCCTGAGTATGATTTCAGAGGCGGCGAGCGTGGAAAATATGCAAAGAAGTATGCCCGCCACCATAACCTTGTCGTAATCGAGCGTGATGTCGCGAAGTATTTTGCCGACTCCCAATCCGTCAACGAGGCCTTGCGCACTTTGCTAAAGATTCGTAAACCACCTCGTAAATCCGCTTAGTGTCCGGTTTCCGGCGGGTGTTTGTCCTTGGTTGTTTGTCGTTTGAACTTTGTACTTTGAACTTTGAGGTTTGATTCTCGATGCTCTACGGAATTCTCATCGCATTGCAAATGATCATCTCTGTGTTGCTCGTGGTCTCGATTCTGCTGCAGTCTTCGAAGGGCGGCGGATTGGCGGGCATCGCCGGCGGGATGATGAGTTCGGCTGTGTTTGGCGGTCGCGGTGCGGCCAACTTTCTAGTGAAAGCCACGACGGTACTCACCACACTCTTCATGCTGAACTGTCTCGGCATGGCGGTGTTGACGACGATGGATCGGCAGACCGCATCGGTCACTCAACAGGCCATGCAGGGTGAACCCACAGCCAGTCCGGTGCCGCAGATTCCCGGTGGTCAGACGATGGAGGGCACGGCTGCCGCTCCGGCAGAGACTCCTGCGGAGACTCCGTAAAGAACAAACCACAAATCGCATACTTTAAACCTCAAATCCGTTGTAGATTTTTGTGTTTTTCGTTTGTCGTTTGTGGTTTGATCTTTGATCTTTCTCGCCCGAGTGGTGAAATTGGTAGACACACTATCTTGAGGGGGTAGCGCCGCAAGGCATCCCGGTTCGAATCCGGGCTCGGGCACAGCCGTCGAATATCCAAAAGAGCGATCAGCGATGGTCGCTTTTTTTGTTCTCAGGCCGATCCGGTTGTAGTCAATCTCAAAAGTGCGGTTGCATCCAGATTCAGGCCGGGTAACGCGCGGGCGGTGATAACAGCAACTTCGTTACGGCCGCGCTAACCCGGCTCGGCGAAACATGACAACTTACTTTCGGGAATCACTATATGGACGGAAATCCCGAGTGGTCAGCCAACTCTGCGGACTCCCGTCCACACAATCATGTTCTAAATTCTTGTTTTTGAAATGGCCTTCGAGTTGCATGAGGTCACTGCAATCCGAGAAACTTCCTATAGATGGATCATGAACACTTGCAAACAACTTCGAGGCAGCGTACTGGTCATCGCTGTTTTGCTGCTCGCCTTCGGCTCCTCACGAGCCCAATTTGCCATTCAATTCGAGGGACTTGACTGCCTTGAATCAGGCACGCCTAACGGGACTGTCGATGCGGAAACCGACTCGTTGCGCATCAGCTTCGATGCGACCATTGACAGCGCTTACGGCGATGAAGTATCGCTCGGACTGAATCTCTGGCCGGGATCGGGAACTATTTCGGGGAGTCCTGACACGTTCGTCTGCTCAATCGGAACTTATGTTGGCTTTCCGATGTCAATCACTTCCGTTGTGGACAATCCTCCCGAATTTCCCGGCATGACTTTGGTCAGGGGAGAGCTGGCCTTCAGGCCCACAGACTTGTGCATCGATCCCGGCGAGCTGCTGACAGTAGATCTGGTTTGCCGCGGTATTAACTTTGATTCGGGCCCCGGGGATACGGTGTGTGGAGTGTTTACGCGAAACATCTCCGCCCCATGCAGTATCTGTACAACAACCAATGAACTCTTCGGTGCGCTGAGTGGAACACTTGATCCGGGGATCTATACGGTGGTGGATACCATCCGGATTGAAGCCCTCGATACGCTTCGGATTTTGCCCGGCGCAGTCCTGAATTTTGCAGGCCCTTACCCACTTCGCGTATACGGGACATTGCTTGCGGTGGGCACGGAAACCGACTCCATAGTTTTCACGACGGACACACTGGCGAATCCGGGGAGGTGGAGGGGGATCCGGTTTCACGACAATTTGAACAGATCGGTACTTGCTTACGCGGTCATAGAATTGGGTCACGCCATGGGGTTCTGGCCTGATAGCGAAGGCGGTGGCGTGTTTTGTAATCAGTCTTCACCTCAAATCACACATTGTGCGATTCGCAACAATCGCGCCTTTGACGGTGGCGGGATTGGCTGCGAGGAAGGCTCATCACCATTGATATCGGAGTGCTTGATCTCAAACAATGCGTCACCCGAAAATTTCGGAGGGGGTATGAAAGTAGTCATGAACTGCGATCCGATCGTCTCTCGCTGCACATTTTCGGGGAATGTGGCCGATGTAGGTGGCGCAATTTACTCGATCAGTTTTAGCCACGTGCTGGTAACCAACAGCATATTCGTGAACAACTCCGCCTCGGCTCAACTTGGTTCAGCGATCTGCGCCGAATGGGCATCGTGGGTGCACGTGGATCATTCGGACTTCTGGGGAACCGGGGACGACACTTTTTACGGCAATCTTGGTGCAGGAACCGGGGACCTTATCTCAACCAACCCGAACGGCGACTCCAGCGATGTGTACTACAACATCTTCCTCGATCCGCTTTTCGTGAATCCCGCAAGCGGCGACTTCCACCTCACCGCGAACTCTCCCTGCATCGACGCGGGAGATCCGGCGCTGTACGATCCGGACTGCACGATCTCCGACGTCGGCGCGTTATATTACTTTCATCTCGCGCAGCCAGAGTCGCTGGTGATTTCCGAGAACTATCCGCACGTAGATTTGTGCTGGAGTGTGGTGGACAGCACCGATTGTGCCGCCCCGTCGCCGATTCGTTCGTATGTGGTCTGGTACGAAGCCGAGGAGAATGAGGATTGGAATTTCCTCGCGGTCACGACCGATACCTGTTACCGACATGCGCACGTGCTGCAATTCGCTCCGAATTCGCATTTCTATCAGGTCGTCGCGACGGATTATGATCCGGTGGCCGTGAATCGGTTCGTGAACTCGGCCGTCTCTCCCGTCAAGCGAGCGGACCTCGAGAGGCGATTCGCAACAAGCGCATCGAGCCGCTAAATGTACAACGAGCGGGAAAAGGCGGAGAGTGCGGAGACTTCCTCCCTCTATTCCTCCACAAAATGGGATGGAAAAAGCATAGAATTGCGTTAAATTTCATCAGAATTTAACGTGCGAAATCCGGTGGACAAATGTCCAACGGATTTCGTATCTTTAGGGCATCATGAAAACGAAGGGCGGCCACACGATGACAGCCGCGACCCTGCCGGCACAGACAATCATGCTGCGCGCTATCCAAGAGCGCGATGTGAGTTTTGACGGTATCTTCTTCAGCGCAGTGAAGACCACGGGGATCTTCTGCCGTCCCTCCTGCCGGTCGAAGACTCCGTTGGTGAAAAACATCTTGTTCTTCGCCACGATTTCGGAAGCGATAGCGGCCGGATTTCGAGCCTGCAAGCGCTGCAAGCCGGAATTGATTACCAACCGGCAACC
>CAZGVT010000097.1:6786-8420 GCA_964529255.1 uncultured Alphaproteobacteria bacterium
TTTTGCAGCGGCTTGAGCGGGAGCCTTCGCGGGTTATCACAGACAGTGACTTGCTGGCGATGAACATCTCGCCTTCGCGAGCAAGGAGCTATTTCAAGTGCGAATACGGCATGACCTTCCACGAGTACGAACGGAGTCTGAGAATCGGAATGGCACACACCAAATTGCGTCGGCAATCGGATCTCGACGACGTCGCATTGTCGAGCGGTTATCAATCTCATAGCGGGTTTCGCGACGGCTACAAACGAGTCATCGGAGGCCCTCCCGGGCGCAGCCGCGAAAAAGTCAGCGTCGTGAGCAAGCTGATCGAGACTCCGCTGGGGAAAATGCGGCTCGCGGCGACAGAGCACGGTCTGTGCCTCGCCGAGTTTGCCGACGACATTCGCGTCAACGAGGAAATTTCGGCGCTGAAACACTATCTCGATTGTGCCGTGGTACCCGGAACGAATCGGCACATCGTTAGCACTGAGCGGCAGTTGCATGAGTACTTTGAAGGGAAGCGCACGGAATTCGAACTTTCACTCGTAACTCCAGGCACGGAATTTGAACAGAAAGTCTGGCGAGCATTGCGGGAGATTTCCTACGGAGAGACGATTTCCTATCTCGATCTCGCAGTTCGCATCGGCGACCCGAAAGCAGTTCGCGCGGTGGGCTCGGCGAATGGCAGAAATCGGATTCCGATTATTGTTCCCTGCCATCGTGTGGTCAACCACAACGGACAGTTAGGCGGCTACGGCGGCGGCTTGTGGCGAAAGAAACGGTTGCTCGAACTGGAACAACAGGTGAAGCACAGCGAGACCGGGCGTCCACTCCAATCCGAGTTCATACTTCATACTTCATAAGTCATACCTTGTCCTTCGTCCTCCGTCCTCTATCCCCCTCCCTTCCGTGAAGCCCTGGCTCGCCTTCATATATTGTGCATGTCTCGGATGGGGCACGTCCTTTCTTTGGATCAAGATCGCGCTTGAGGAGGTCGGGCCTTATACTCTGGTTCTCTACCGTGTGCTCTTTGGAGTCAGCGGAGCGTGGATCTTGGCGTGGCTGACGAGAAAGAAGCCGAACCTGTCCCGCGATCAGTGGATTGGACTTGCGTTAATGGGGTTGGTGAATTCCGCAATACCGATGACGCTGATTTCGTGGGCGGAGTTGCATATCAGCTCGGGACTGGCCGGGATGCTGAACGGGACGCTGCCGTTGTTCTCGTTGATACTCGCGCACCTTTTTATTCCCGATGACAAGTTCAATCGCTGGAAAATCTCCGGATTGGTATTGGGATTCGGCGGCGTGCTGATTTTGCTGCTGGATGATCTCGAACATGGGCTCACGGGAAGTGTGCTCGGGCAATTGGCGATGTTCGCAGCGGTGATCTGTTACGCGAGCGCGGGAACCTACACGAAACTCAAACTGCGCGGGATTCCTCCCGTGATCATGACCGCGGTGGCGCTCTCGTCGGCGCTGATTGCGATGTTTGTGATGACCCTGATCATGGAGCCGCCGCTCCACGCACCCGAGCGACCGCTGACCTGGACGGCGCTGGCATGGCTGGGCCTGCTCGGGATGACTTTCGCATATCAGGCTCTATATTATTTGTTCACAGTTTGGCCGGTTTCAAAGATCAGCATGATCACCTATGT
>CAZGVT010000097.1:8430-10263 GCA_964529255.1 uncultured Alphaproteobacteria bacterium
GGCCTGACCGGGCTGGCGGGCCACGGACAGACCAGGCTGCTCCTGCACCTCTTCGACTGGCGCCGCAGCAAGGACTACCGGATCGCGGGACCCGTGACCTTTGTCCCGGGCGACCGGCAATCCGACGGGATTTTTCCCGTGTGGTCGGTCGTCCTCGGAGTCGTTTTTCTCGACGAGTCGCTGACATGGAAGCTGTTGGGAGGAGGAGTGCTGGTACTTGCCGGAATTGTGCTGGTCAACTGGGGCTCCGCTCAGACGGCGCATAAGTAGTATTTACTTCGGGTTTCCATTCTTAATAGACGAACTGACCCGGTCACGTGGCCGGGTCAGTTTATTTCTGCGCGCTTGCTTCCGTATTCATTTCATGTTACTTTTCGTATATTGATTTGCGACACCTCTCATCCCACGATGACTCCATTCATGTCCCCTAACTTTTGCCGCCTGCTGGCGCTCGCGCTGTTGCTCCTGGCGGCCTCTCCGTCTCACGGACAGCTATCCGGCGCGCTGTCGGGCACGCTCGGGCCGGGGACTTACACCGTGAACGGGCATATCTCGGTGAATGCGGGTGATTCCTTGCGCTTACTGCCGGGGACGACGTTTCAGTTTGTGGGAGTATACCGTTTCGAGGTGTACGGCACACTGCTCGCGGAAGGAACGGAGGCCGACTCGATCCGCTTCACCTGCGATACCACGGTGGTGACCTTGCGCTGGCGGAAGATTCGATTCTACACGGCGACGAGCAGCGGCAGCCGGTTGTCATATTGCGTGGTCGAGCACGCTCGAGGCACGGATGTTTTTCCGCAGCTCAACGGCGGCGGAGTTTATTGCTCGAACACAAGTCCGGTATTCGAGCATTGCACGATCCGGCGGAACCTCTGCGATCTCTCGGGCGGTGGAATTTATTGCAGCGGCTCTTCGCCGACGATCAGATATTGCAAATTTGAAAATAATGTCGCGACACAGAGCGGCGGCGGAATCGCTTTGCAGTCCAACTCGATTGCGCTGCTCGAAGAGTGCACTTTTTTGAATAACTCTGCGGCAAACGGCGGCGGAGTGGTCACGCAAACCAGTTCCAATGCAACGTTGAAGCGCTGCGAGTTTTTTGGCAATCAGGTCAGTGGCCACGGCGGAGGCGCCTATATTTTTGGTGCGTCTCCACAGTTGTATGACTGCGTTTTCCGCTACAACGCGGCCTTGGCGACGGGCGGGGCAGTGGTGGTGCAACAATCAAGTTCGGTTGTTGAGCACTGCACCATCGCCAGCAACAGTTCCGATTCGGCGGGCGGATCGGTCTATGTCCGCGATGCGACGGCGCACATTGTCAGCACGCTGATATTGAATTCGAATGATTACGGTTTGTTTGTGCGCACGTCGACCGGAGCGCTGATTGAGTACTGCAATGTGTACGGCAGCGCGCTGTCGAATGTCGGATTTCACAACAACAGCCCATCGCAGGGTCCGGCGGGATTGGGAGTGCTCGCGACGAGAAATGCGAACCGCGATTCCTGCGATGCGTTTTACAATCTTTATCGCGATCCGCAGATCATCGACACCACGGGCGGAGTGTATGAATTCGTGCCGTGCACGAGTCCGCTGTTCGGCGCGGGCAAGCCGTCGCCGGCGTCACTGATTGACGCCGTCGGTCATCCGCGGCCCGATCCGCCGCTGAGTGCGCCGGAGATCGGCGCGCATGAGTCGGAGCTTGAGCACAGCGCATTGCGCGGAGTGCTTACCGGAGTGTACGGACCGGGCAGATATCTCGTGTGCGACTCCATCACTGTAGTCTATCCGGACAGCGCGCGACTGTTGCCGGGGACGACATTTCAATTTGCG
>CAZGVT010000098.1:0-10262 GCA_964529255.1 uncultured Alphaproteobacteria bacterium
GTACAAGCCGACCGCAGGCTGCCTTGGCGCTATTTGAAAAAGGAGAATACGAGCAGGTCATTGCCAAGTACCCTGACCTGGAAATCGCCCGTCGTGCCCGAGCTAAGATGGCTGAAAAGCTGGTCTTAGAGAAGAAGTTCGATGTGGTCCTGAGGGACTATGCGGACACTCCCGCCGCCAATCAGGCTCGCAATCAGATGGCGCAGAACCTTTTCGAGCTGGGACGGTACCAGGCCGTTCTGGACTCTTTCCCGGGCTCTCCGGTCTGGAATACCGCTCGCGACCGCCTGATCGATACCTTGTTGACCGCCGGGTACACCGACTCCGCCATGCGGAAGTTCCCCGATGCGCCGCGCATTACCGGACTCAAAGACTCTTTGAGCGGTGCTGAACTCTCCGCCGCCAAGCGGCTGCGAGGCAAGGCCCAGATGGACGCTCTTGATGCGCTCATGAAGAAATGGCCGGGGACGACCGCCTATAAGGACGCGGGACGCATGCTTCAAGAGCTGCGCAACAAGTAATCGCGCGCCTTTCCGCCTCCACCCAAAAAATCACCAGACATAAGCAAGGCACACCGGACTACCTGCCCCGATGTCGCGCTGCGAATCCATAGTGGCAGGTAAATATTACTCGACTCCAAGGAGGAGTAGTCTACAATGAAGCGCACGTTAAGTGTGGTCGCGATTCTTACGGTTTTTGCCCTGATTTGGGGAGGCTGTGCATCGCCTGAGCAGCGCGCGCAAAAGCTGTTTGATGCGGGCAAGTACGAAGAGATCATGACCAAGTATCCGGATCTCCCCATCGCAGCACAAGCCAAGGAAAAAGTGGCGGAGAAACTGCTGAGCGAAAACAAGTTCGATGAAGTTCTCGCAAAGTATGCCGACACCAAGTCTGCACCCGAAGCCAAGAACCGGATGGCGGCGAAGCTCGTTGCAGAAAAGAAATATGACGAAGTGCTGGCGAAGTACGCCGACACTCCGGCGGCCAACGAGGCCCGCAATATGGTGGCCCAGGGCCTCTATGATGCCAAGAAGACCGACGAGTTGGTAGCGAAGTACCCCAACACCCCGGCAGGTACCAAAGCTCGTAACGAGATGGCGATGACGGAGTGGGAGAAGATTGCGAAGATCTCCAAGAAGGCGGACAAGATCGCCAAGATCGAAGAGTTCACCAAGAACGCGAAGTATGCCGGCACCGAGACGGCGATGAAGGCCATGGAAGAGCTGAATAAGCTTAAGCCGCCGGCCAAGCCCGCCGCTCCCGCAACCGCGCCGAAGAAGAAGTAATTCTCCACAAGCACCTTATCCAGATTCTCAACCTCTGGATCGAAGGCCGACCCTTGGGTCGGCCTCACTTTTTCGCCTAAAGACTTGCCGACATTTGTTGTATCTCATTGGGATAGCTTCCATTCACCAACCAGGGAAGGACGATCATCATGAAGTCACTCGTTATTACGCTTGCGCTCTCCGTGATGTTTTGGACCACCGGCTTCGCCGAAGATCCGCACGGCGGCGCCGACATGCAGAAGATGATGGAGATGTGCGCGGAACTCGCCAAGCCGGGCAAGGAACATGCGGAATTCGCCAAGTGCAGCGGCGATTGGACCTATACGTCAAAGGCGTGGTGGGTTCCGGGACAGCCGGCAACGGATGGCTCGGGTACACGTAAGGTCTCGACCGTATTCGGCGGTCGTTACATGAAATTCGAAGATTCGGGCGACATGGGCGGCGGCATGAAAATGAACGGCATGGGCCTCATCGGCTATGACAATTTCAACAAGGTCTACCAGATGTTCTGGGTCGATGACATGAGCACGATGATGATCTGGGCCGAGGGCACGGCGTCCGCCGACGGCAAGACCATTACCTTGATGGGCACGATGGACGATCCTATGACCGGCCAGAAGGATCAGCCCGTGAGGTACGTCACCAAAATGCCCAACGAAACGGAGCATCAATTTGAAATTTGGGCTGCTGCCGGTACGCCGCAGGAGTACAAGATGCTCGAGATTTCCTATAAGAAGAAGTAGCTTTCTAAAGTCATTCTCAAAAGTACGGTTGCGTCCAGATTCCGGCCGGGTAACGCGCGGGCAGTGATAACCGCAACTTCGCCAAGGCCGCGCTAACCCGGCTCGGCGAAACATGACAACTTACTTTCGGGAATCACTATAACTCGTCACGCGGGGTGCCCTCACAGCACCGAAATCCGCAAGTGGCTGGCCTTTGGGCCGCCCCAACAGCAACCCCGCCGTCACCGGCGGGGTTTGCTGTGGCATCTTCGCTTCGGTCGGCTGCAAGTAGCCGGCACGGCTGGCTCCGTCGTCATTCACACGAGTGCACGACGAGATAGATCTTTCGCTCGTCGGCTGCGCCCGCCGGATCGACCCACGAGGACAAGCCAGCCGCCCCAACTGTGACCGTATCCTCCATCGTCCATGCTCCGCTCGGGAAGGCCGCGGGAAATCCCGCACTCCAGACGACATAGTCTCCCGCCGCAGGCGAGTTCCAATAGAGTGTTAGTCCGCCGGCCTCGTAGCGTATGACCAGAGAATCCACCGAATCGCAAACGCTCGAGCAGTGCGGCGGTAAGTATATACCCGGGTATTCGTCAACGTCGACCGAGTCCGCCAGCCGGCAATACAATGAGTCGTGTCGATCGGAACTCTCCCACAAGTGCGTCATTACGGCAAAGAAATTGTCCGGACACACGTCCTGAGTTGGATCGGGAATGATGAAGCCCGCGCAGAGTCCGGTCGGATTCGGACCGGGCGACGGCATGCGGGCAAGAACGGTACCGGAATCGGTGGATACGAGATAGATCGAATCCAGCTCATTGTCGCATACCCAGATTGAGGCCGTAATGCCGCCAAATGCCGTGCCCCATTCCAAACCGCTCGCCGATGGACCCGGCGCCGGAATCGTCGCGAGGTACGTCGAATCCATCGGATCAAACAGGCAAAGACTGTCCTTGTGCGCGCTCCACACACGCGTGATGACTTCTATGAATGTGCCCGTGCCATTGTAAACGCAATGCACGTCGCCGTTGTCGTGCTCGCACATCACCGAGTCATCGCACACGCCAAAACCTCGACACTCGCACAGCCCCCGGCACTCGGGATCATCGCCCATAGCCGGAAAGCTGTCGATCACCGTCCCGCCGAACGTTATATGATAGATAAGATCGTCGTCAATGTCCGAGACAAACATCCCCAACGGAATCGGATCGCCCGCATAACCGTCAATGGATAGCGCCTGAGAGTTCGTGCTTGGCGCGGGGATGCTGGTCAGGATCGACAGAGAGTCTCCCCCGGCCGCAGCCACGAGATGAATCGAGTCGAGATCCGCGTCACACACCCAGAGCGCGCTGACAATCAGTCGCGCCACGTCACAATCTATGCCGCTTCCATCAGGCAGTGTTAGGACAAACGCCGGACATAAGCCTCCAGTCAGCGAATCATTCTCGGCCTCCGCGAAGAGCACGGTGCTCATGATCAGCATCATCGCGGCGAAAATCATGGCGCGCAGGTAGAGAGAATTGAGTGAGTTTCTCATCTCGCCACCTCCTTTCCCGCCTTGGCAACTTTCTCAAGGTATGCCTCCCGCTCCCGCCAGCGCTCGAATTCTATCTTTCGATCCGTCGCCCATTGCCTGAGCTTGTCCGCCGTTTCGATCGCATCCATATCAAGGCCGTGCTCCGCCGCCACGCGACCGTAGTCGGGCAAAGTAACCGCCGACGGGTTGGGTATCCGTCGCGGCAATTCGGCCAGATTGCTAACAGAGTCGCACCACTCGTCCACCGTGTAACAGTCGAGATAGAGCCGGTAGGAAACAGATGACGCGCCTCCTGCTTGCAGCAGAATGAAGGCGTCAAACGGTTGACTGCCCGGATCGAAAAAGCCGATAGTGGTTGGTCCGCCATTCAGCACAAACAGAGGACCCCCATCAAACGGCTCGCAGCCCGGATCAAAAAACATCGTATATAGCGATGCCGTTGCCGGGTCGCAGGGGACCGCGGGATTGTAAGCACGAAGCGAAAGCACAGCCACTCTCTCCGGCGGAATCGTGAACAAAAACACGTCGGAATAGTCTTCGGTCGTGTCGGGATTCATGCCGCAGACTCCGCCCGCGATACTCTCTCCGCAGTCAAGATGGAATGCATCGGGTTGTGCACAACTATTATTGGGTTCGCTATCAGCCGGAACGCCGCAGACGGCTACCGGTGCACAGGAAGAGCCGCACGGAATACATTGTACGGTCAAGTTGTAGTCTGCACCGCCGGGAGGAATCAAGTAAGCGAATATCGGCGCGACGGCCACCGTATACGTCCCGGGGGCGAGACACGGAGAAGTGAATCCCATGGGCACACACGGTGCAGACTGTAACGCCTCGCCCCAGGGTGTGTAGCTCACACAATTATCTTGGAAGAGCACGACCAGCGCATCTGTCCCCGGTGCGTCGGTGACGCATGTGATCTGCAAGCTTGCCGAGTCGGTGAGTGTCAGATTCCACCAATCCGTGTCACGGAACTCGGACGGACCCCCATCGCACACCGGTCCTGTGTAGTAGAAAATCTTGCCCGAGTATGTGACTCCGCAGGTGATTGAGCCCCATGTGTTCACGCCACCGCATGTTCCATCGTCATTGTTACAGCCACCGTTGGGGTCGGAGTAGGCATTGCTCGAATCCTGATTTTCCGGTGTCTCCGGTATGCCGACCGGAATGACATCGCAGACCGGGCACGCCGTCGCACAATCCAAAGCAATTTCCCATGACCCGGCCAGTTGCGACACGCAGGCATCTTGTGTGGACACAGAGCACGACGGTGCGAGCGGATCGCCATAGCAGCAGCGGCCAAAGATCTGATTGCAGCGAGCCACGGAAAGTACATAGTCTCCAATGTCCGCAGCACTGTAGGCATCCACCACGATGCAATACGCAATTCCACCGGTTAACTGCACGCATTCCAAGCGCGAGGCCCAACCGTTCGGCCCGCATCCCGTGACGCCCCAGTCGTCGTTACAGGCAATCGCCGGCGGTACTCCGTTGGCATAAACATAGACTTTCGTGTCGTAGTCCGAACCGCAAAGGTCAATCGTCACCCGCTCGTCCGTCGCCGGCGTGTACACGTAGCAAACATCCAATCCGCCCGTGACCGTGTAAGGACACTCTTCATTTGAGTTGTCCGCGTACCCGGCGTTCGTTCCAGCGTTTGTGTAGGGCAATGCGGCAATCGGAATCGCTGACGAGCACCTCTCGCCTGGACCCTCGACCGGGCACGGATTCCCGGCGCAACTTTGCCCGACTGACCAGATACCAGACAACTCGCCACAACGTGAAGCGGTTGTGTCGGTGCACGATGGAGCCTGCGGGTTACCGTAACAGCAGCGGCCCAAAGGATCATTGCCCAGCACGGCATACCATACCGCTCGCCCCGATACCGGAGTCTCTCCCGTTCCGTTGCAGCCGTAAATCAGGAACGTGCCCCCAACTCCCTGCTGAATCGCAATGGTGATACTGTTCAGATTTCCCGAGAGGAACTGATACTGAAGCTTGATCCGTCCATCCGCATACAGGATCACTTCAAACTTGAGCGCCCCCGGGTTTCCACTGGCGAAGAAGCCAACCGAGTCCCATTCCATGACAAACGAGCCGGCCCCGACTTTGTAGTGAACTTTGTTGTCCCCGTTCACACTGCCGTTGCGTGCCAAATGAAGATCATCCCAAAACGGCAAAATCGCCGCGCCCAACGCGGTCGCGGGAAGCGTACAGGTATTACCAAAGACATTTGATGCCGTCGTAAACTGAATCGTGCCATTCGTGCCGATCCTCAGAGAATCCTGCGGAACTCCGTAGTACGGAAAATCGAATCCAATCGCTATCGGCTGCGTCACCCCGTCGTCAAGAGAAGGAGTAAACGCCGATCCCGGCAGATGTACCGCAGCCGGATCTCCGGCCAATTCGATCCACGCAAATGTGGCGCTGTCCCCGTTGCTGTCTACCCAATAGTAACCGAAGGCATCCGGGCCACCCCACGTATCGAGTGGGTCTCCCCGTCTGCGGTCTGCGGACCCGAAATACTCCTCCATCAGAAGGGCATCTGCCGGAGTCTTGTAACCGGTTTGATGCCAAAGTTCGTACGCTGCCTTTGCCCTTCGAGCCTCGACGGCCGGAGATATCAATCCCTTCTGCGGCGCAGCGGACGGAGAGGCTTGAACACTCGTTTTGTGCGGAGTGCCGCCGGCCGATTCTGAAACACGGTTTTCAGCCTGAACAAGCAGACTGACTGCAATGAGGGTCAAACAAATTAGCCACGTGACTTTCTTCATAAGGATCTCACCAGAGAGTTGTGTCTAACAATTTGTTAACAATTTATGTTGGGACAAGGCTACAAGCAAGCGATTCTCCGCGAAACTCAAGGAAAGGCAGCAATTGCCACGGAATCGCAAGCTCAGTGAACTAATCCTGTTATGTGAAGTGATCCAGCTCCGATATTCGGTTCAGTGGCAAGCGCATTCCTCTGCAACCAGTCTTTGGAAAAGAGAGACCCCGTCGGCGTTAAATCACAAAAGCTCTGCGACCAACACGAAATCGGCTCCGTCGCTTGCCCTTCCGGGCTTTTTTTGGTAAATTCCACGGATGAACTGCCAGGCCGATGATTGTGGACCCGTCGCCCGTATCGACCTCGATGCGCTCGCTCTCAATACCCGGCTAATTCTTGACCGAGTCCACCCGCGCGGGCTGCTTGCGGTTGTCAAGTGGAACGGCTATGGCCACGGACTTGTCCCCTGTGCGAAGGTCCTTTCGCAGGAGGGCGCGACGGCCTTTGGCGTGAGTTCGACCGCTGAGGGGATTGAACTTCGCAAGGCGGGCATTACGCAGCCCATTCTGGTCATGACCGATTGGGTGGGCAAGCCGGTCAGGCACTTTCTCGACTGGGGACTCGAGGCAGCCGCTACCTCTTGGTATAAAGTCGAGTATCTCGAAGCCGTCTCACGTCGGTGGGGAATGCCGATTCCCGCGCATGTGAAATTCGATACCGGACTTGGTCGAGTCGGCATTCCCTGGCGGCATGCGAAGTGGGCGTTGCCGAAAATTGCAGCGATGAAAGACTTGCAAGTCCGCGCGATCTATTCCCATCTGGGTTATTCCGGACCGCAAGACAATGGCAAAGCTGAGCGGCAGATTACAGTCTTCAACCGGATTGTAACGCGAGCGAGCAAGCTTGGACTGAATCCTCAATGGGTCCATCTCGCGAATTCCGCCGCCGCACTCGCGATCCCCGATGTGCCCGGCAATCTTGTCAGAACGGGAATCGCTCTTTACGGGCAGCCCACTTCCGCTGAGGTAAGCGAGGAGTTGCCGCTGTCGCCGGTCATGACTCTGGCGAGCCATATTGTGCGAGTGCAGCGAGTGAAGCGTGGTCACGGCTTCCCGTCGCCCCTGTTCTGGAAGGCGCCATTCGATGGCTGGGGAGCGGAGGTTCGGCTCGGATTTGGAGTGAATTATCCCCGTTCAATGGCGGGCCGAGCACCGGCGTTGTTTCGCGGCAGACGCGTCCCTTTGGTGGGGGTGATGGGGAAGGCGGCCAGCTATATCTTCACCGGGTCTGAGAAGCCGGAAGTTGGCGAAGAGGTTGTCTTCTGGGGGAGGCAGGGAGCGGAAACAATTTATTTATATGAGCTTGCGCCGCTGATAGGTGCTCTGGCGTACGAGTTGCCGACATGGCTTTCGCCCGATTTACCGCGTGAATTTGTCACAAAGTCCACCGTTTCTCTTCCGGCAGACATTCGGGGCCGGAACCAACACCACATATCCCACGTTTTGAGAGTGCATTCCAGACCCTAACGGAGTGTGTCACATGAAGATGCGATTCATACATTTTTCAGGAGAGAAGATGCGCAAGATTGCCGCGATCTCGATGGCCGTACTACTGCTGGCTTCGCTGGGCTGCAGCAAGGAATCTGCAAAGAAAACCGCTGTGCCGGCGGATGCCAAGATGCTCAACTTCAAGATCAACGACGTAGACGGTCAGGCGATCGATATGCGTGAGCATCTCGGCAAGGTCGTGATTGTCGATTTCTGGGACACATGGTGTGGACCGTGCCGCAAGGGGATTCCGGAGTTCGTGGAACTTTACGACGCGTATCACACGAAGGGTCTGGAGATTGTCGGGGTCGCCTTTGCCCGGCAGGGTCCGGAGGCGGTGAAGAAGTTCTCGCAGGATTTCAAGATCTCGTATAAGAGCGCGATCTTCAACGATGAAGCGAAGAACCTGTACGGCGCGCCGCCGTCGATTCCTACGACCTACATTATCAATCAGCAGGGTGAGGTCGCGGAAAAGGTCGTCGGCTATCGTCCGAAGGCTTATTTTGAAGAGCGGGTGCGTCAGCTGCTGAAAATTTCGTAAATTCCGCGCGGAGTTTCTCTCCGCCTGTCCGCAGCCGGTACCCGGGGACCGGCTGTCTTATCTGATTATTTCTTGAGGAAAGCGATGACTGATACAAAAACTTCCCGCGTGTTGCACCTGACGGATGCGCAGTTTAGTGAAGCGCTGCAGAATAACGCGGCTCTGGTCGTTGACATGTATGCGGATTGGTGCGGGCCGTGCAAGGTGGCGGCGCCGATGATCGAAGAGCTGGCGGGAGAATATGCCGACAAAGTAAGTTTTGCCAAGCTGAACGTGGACAACAATCCACGCGCAGCGTCGACTTTCGGTGTGCAGGCAATTCCGACGTTTCTGTTTTTTAAAGGCGGCAAGCTGGTCGATCGTGTGACCGGATTGGCTCCCAAGCCGGCGTTTAAGCAGCGCGTCGACGCACTGCTCGCTGCGTAGTTCATTTCTGTTTCCAAAATCAGAGGCCGCACCCGACATGGGCGCGGTCTTTTCATCTTTCTTCTCTCCCCACTCTGTGGGAGAGAGAAAGGGGGGGATTCGCCGAGCGGCGTGCCGTCACGCCGCCGGAGGAGCGCACAGCAGTGCGGTGCTACCTCAGCACGACGATCTTCACCGTCTGCATGAACTCGCTCGCTGCCATTAAGCACTGGCGATAATAGCCATGTCACCGTCCCGATCAAGGTCGGACGGGAAGACCGCGACAGCGAGATGATACGATGAAGTGATGGTGTCTAAACACCATTGAATTTGAGCCGGAGCGTTCCCCGCAAAAAGAGCGAATATTATGAAAACCGCGAGCCAAAACAGAACACGTTTGCAGCCCCAAAACGGGCATCCCCCGCGCACAGATGCAGCGGGGCAGCTATCTCGACTCCGTCGGAGTTGACTTTCAGAAGTGCCTTCGTCAGAAACGGCAAGCACGTGTGAACGGGCAAGGATCAAAGCTCCAAACCTCTCTGGATTTTGTCGCTATTCGTTCGCAGTATAGAGAACTGTATCGGAAAAGTTAAGCCCGGACGACCCTCATGACGTGACACATCCCACTGTCCAGAAAACGGGGTACACTCCACCCCTGGGAGGGCACGTGCATTTGCACAGCCGTTAACCCGGGTTCGAATCACCTTCTCGCCGCAAACTCACGAGCCCCCGACAGATGATGCCGGGGGCTCGTCGCATGCTCGAGCGAGAACTATTGCTTCCGTTTGCCCTTTGCCGCGTGCCCGTCCATCTTCACCGCACTCGCCGGTTCCACGGCCAGCACCCCGTCCGGCAGGATCGCCCGCACGTCAAAGTAGCGGTTACCCGCGCCGCTTACGGCCGTCACCGCACAGGTTGTGTCCGGAGCCGTCACGGTCAGGTAATTGGCGAACGCGCCGGTAACCAGTGAGTCATAGTGAACGTGGTACTCGATCGCACCGGGAAAATTCGTCCACCAGAGTTTGATCGTCGTCGATGTGCTGTCTGATCTGCTGACCAACCGGATCTGCTGTGGTGCGGCGACAATGAAACTATCGCGAACGGCGTTCGACCACAGACCGCGCGAATCGCGAACCCGGCAATAGACAAAGTGCTGGCCGAGTGCTAAACCCGCCGCGGATGGATTGCGATAGAGATCTTCAACTGATCCATCGAATGTGCCGTCTTCCGCAAACATCGCCATACCGCTGCCCTGGCTGCCGAGCGAGTCGAGGAATATCTCCCCACCGGCAATGTAATTGCCTTCGCTCTGTTCGGGCGTGGCATAAAAACTCCTTCCCTCGGCGACGGACCATGCCCCCGACTGCGTCCGGTACCGCAGGTAAAGCCGGTGAAATCCGGTGGCAACCGAAGGAGTGATGGCGGAGACCAGCGTCACGTTTGCGCCGGTC
>CAZGVT010000099.1:0-4493 GCA_964529255.1 uncultured Alphaproteobacteria bacterium
CCCGCACGAGTTTGGCACCTGTGTGCCGCTGCAATTCCAATGATCCATACCGGCTGCGTTCAAGCTGTGCTAAGTAGTCCATGATCCACGCCTGCCTTTCTGGGGTAAGACGAAAACGCGGAACGCGATCACGGTAGGCGCCGTAATCAACCGGCGCGCCGCGTTATTTCAAAGTTAGCTATACTGGAAAGTGCGCGACTATTTAAGCTTGAATGTGAAGGGATAAGCCACCCACACGGCAATCGGATTCCCCTGCTGAATCGCCGGAGTGAACTTCCACTTCATGATAACTTTTTCGACCTCCTCCTCAAAACCGAGACCAGTCGGATTCGCCTTCACGATCTTGTACTTCTTCACGCTGCCGTCTTTCGCGACCAATATCTGAACCGTTACCTTGCCGGTGACTCCCGCCGTCCGCGCGATGTCCGGATAGGCAGGCTGAGGATTCCCTTCGAGCGGTCGCGGTTCAACTTCGCGAGCAACGAACGCTCCGATCTCGGGCTCCGCTTCCTCCTCCTTGATCACCACTTCCGTGCCCGGCTGAATATCCAATTCCTCATCCGTCCCGGAATCGAAGAACTGGGCAATCTCCTCTGTGGTTGGCATCAGCTCCTCAACCACTTCCTCCTCTTCAACCGCGACCGGAATCGCGGCGACGGGCGGAGCCATCTTCGGCAGCGCAATCTTGATCGTCTCCGGAGAATCCTCCCGATTGCGCTTCAGCTTCGTCACTTCCGAGGGATCCAGTACGATGACTCGTTCAGGAATCTCCTCTTCACCTCGCAAGAGGTTGATGATGAACGGCGAAGCGACGGCAACGCTATGGGCAATCAAGCTGATTATCAGCCCGCGCACAAGATTTGGTCCGACGTAGCGCTTGAGTTCGAGCGATCCATATCGCCCCTTTTCGAGTTCTTCAATCAGATCCATTTGCACCACACCAGCCTTTCAGCAATTGGTCTTTCCATCTCACGAGCCGGACTCTTCCTTGGCATACTCCGGCTCTGGCAAATCCGCCGGACCGGAAGTTTGAAATCCGGCGCTGCGAAGCACAGAATCCTCCAGCGTCGTAAAGTGGTCGATGGAAAACCTCGTGGTGTTTGCCACGTTGAATTCGTCGACAAGATTAACCATCGATTCGTAGCGCGCCTTTTTATGGATTCGGGCAAGCACGGTGAGACTGTCATGATATATCTCGCGTCTCTCGATGAGCTTTGCCCGCAAGCTATCCCACGGAAGCGGCCGCGGAGGCTTGTCTCCGACATAATAGGCCAGAGAGTCATTCTCGAGTACGAGAAACGTCAACAACTTCTCTTTGTAAACGTCAATCGTCGGTGGCGGCTTGTCCGGGTCCGTAGCGGGCAAGACCATTTCCATTGCCTGCGGCAACCGGAAGACCGTCGTTACCATGAAAAAGATCAGCAGCAGGAAAGCAATATCCACCATCGGCGTCATGTCAATTCGAATCGAAAGGCGTGGCCGCTTCCAGCTTGGGCCCGTGCCGGATTTTTTACTCTCTGGTGCGTCAACTGCGCCCATCTCAGCCTCCCGCTCCTTCCGCCGGCGTCGCGCCACCCGCTTGACCGACGATTTCTTCTTCGAGTTCCGTCACCAGATTCAAAATGTTCAAGTCGTTCTTCTGCAGCACGTCCATGATCTTCTCAATCGTGCCGTACTCCGCTTTCGCGTCGGCCTTGATCACCACGCGGTTGACTAATCTCGCCAACTGCAGTTCATTGATCTTCTCGGGTAACTCTTCCGGTGTGAAAACATGCCCCTTGGTACCGCGACCGACGGCATCCAACAGTCCGCGATCCAGATCGAGTGACGCGACTCCAAGCGTCATGAAAATGCGATTGTCCTTCGGCACGGTTATTGTGATAACACCGGTTTCCGGGAGGGTAAACGCAGAATGCGAATTTGGCGTCGTCACTGAAACTTCTTCCGGTTTCTTGAACACCGTTGTGGACATGAAAAAAATCAAGAGCAAGAACGCCACGTCCACCATGGGCGTCATGTCGATGCGTACTGGAAGCCTGCGTTTCTTGGGTGCTGCCATGAGTGCTCTTCCCTACTCCCGGTTAAATTGGAGTGTCCGGATCAAGCCGCTTCCTTTTCCTTTAGAATCTCCACCATGAGATATGCCGCCTCGTCAATCGAATAGTTGAACTGATCAACCTTGTTGACGAAAAAGTTGTACGCAACGATGCCGAGAATCGCCGCGAACAGACCAAGCGCGGTATTGACGAGCGCTTCGGAAATTCCGCGGGCAAGCTCAGCGGCATTCGGCGCGCCTTGCGTAGACATCGCCGCAAACGAGCGAATCATGCCGATCGTCGTTCCCAGCAATCCGACCATCGTGGCAATCGAAGCGATGGTCGAAAGCGCGATCAGGTTTCGCTCGAGGAACGGTACTTCCAACAGACGCGCCTCGTTGATCGCTCTCTGAGTCTCCGCGAGCCGCTTGTCCATTCCCATCGCCTTGTCGTTCGCCGTTCGCAGATATTGCTCCGCGCCCGCTTTCAATACAGCGGCCGCCGATCCGCGCTGCTTGTCGCAGAGACCGGCCGCGTCACTGTACTTGCCATCGCGCACATGCTTGATGAACTCAGAAAAGAACTTCGTCAACGGCGCCGATCCTTTCGCCTTCGCAAGCGTGATCATTCGCTCGGCAATGTACGTCACGAGCATTAGCGTAATGCAGATCAGGAACGGTACCAGAATTCCTCCCAGGCGAATCTGGTGAATCAGCGGGGTCTCTTCGACTCCCTTGTCCATCGCCGGGAGCATGCCGTAATAAAACACCATGGAAATCACCAGAGCACCAACCAGCGTGATGACGGTGAATGTGCCTTGCTTCATACCCTGAATCCCTCGTCCTTGGGTTTATTTGAATGCTATGGAATGACTACTTAAGCGTCGGCAGAATCTGCTCGACCTGCTCGGCCTTTTCGCGGGCCTGCCGGCTGCCCAGCGCCGCCGCGCGCTTGTAAGCATCGCGAGCCTGCGTGACTCGGCTCTTGCTCTTCGGATCGGAAAAATAATACGCGTCGCCCAACGTCAGCCAGAGGTCCGGCTCCTTGTCGCAGTGCTTCACTCCTTCCTGCAACGGACCGATTGCCCCGCCGTAGTCTTCGCGTTTCAAATACACGTAAGCCCTCACCTGATGAGCGTTACAGTTCGACGGATCCATTTTTACGATTTGCAAGGCGAGGTCCGATGCACGAGTGTAGTTTCTCGATTCGATGAGCGCATTGACCGCCACCAGACCGAACTTCTTCATCACCGTGGAATCCGTCATCATCGGGTCCAGCACCTCGGACATCTCCTTGTGACGACCCTGCCGCTGCAAGATGTTCACGTAGCGCGAAAGCTCCGTCATATCCGCGGGATTTCGCCGAAATTCGCGCTCCGCGTATACACGCGCCGAGTCCAAATTGCCTTTCTTATCGAAACCGCGCGCGATTTGACCGTAAACTCCGACTATGCCCGTGTCCAACCGTGCAGATTCCTGCATAATCGCAATCGCTGAATCGTACTTTGCAGGATTGCCGTTCACTGTGTCGGCAATCGCCAGTCCGAGTTGGGCTTTTCCGTTCGAGTACATCGCTTCCGCAAGCAGAAATCGAATGTCGTCACGCTCCGGCTTCAACTTCAACGCACCGCGAAAGGCCGTCTCCGCGTTGACGTAAAAATTTCTCTTCTCCGCCTTGGAGAACTCAAGATAGCTCTTGCCAAGCAGCAGCCATGAAAGAAAATGTTCCGGCTGCTTTTCCGTGGACTTCGAAAATTGCGTTGCCGCTTCGCCGAACCGTCTGGCCGCATAGTATAACCGCCCAATCATGTAGTCCACCGTTCGATTGTTCGGGTCTTTCTCCTGAACGAGCTTGAACAGATCGAGCGCTTCCTGATACTTCTTCTCTTCCTGCAGCACAAGCCCGTACTCAAAAGCAATCGCCGGATCACCCGGAGCAAGCTCCCACGCGCGCGCGTAATGCTGTTCGGCCAACGGCCACACTTCCTGATCTGCGTAAATGCGCGCGAGAATCTTCGGATAGAGCGGATTCTTCGGATTCCGATTCGTCGCACTCGCCAGTCTCGCCGTCGCCTCCCCCATACTATCCTGCTCGGCGTAAATCTGACCCCGAGCAACTTTTATTTCGTCGAGCTTGCCCTTCTTGTCCTTCTCTTCCGCCGCGGATACTATCCGATCTGCATCGGCGAGCTTGTCCAGCTTCAAGTAGAGATTGGTTAGCTCGAGTACCGTCTGAGCGTGTTTGGGATCAAGCGACAGCGCCTTTTCATAGTTCGTCACGGCTGCGCCGGTGTCGCCGAGCGCAAGCTGCGCATCTCCCATGAGCGACCAGCCCTTCTCATCTCCCGGACTTGCCTGAAGGTAAGGAGCGAGCGTGGATACCACCTTGTCCCAGTCTTCGTGACTGGCGGCATCACGGGCGGCAACAAGCTCAGGCGAGTCGGCGGCCTCCATTACT
>CAZGVT010000099.1:4503-10255 GCA_964529255.1 uncultured Alphaproteobacteria bacterium
GAACCGAAGTAAGAATCCAGAATATGAACAGAATGGAAAGTCGAAGCATCGTCGTCGTTGTCAAAGGAAGGAGGTGCGGGGTTGGCCAACACGTCGGCCAAAGCACCTCGAATATAGCCAAAACTCTGTAAAAAGGCAAACTAAATGACTGAAAACTGAGCCCTTGAGTCATCTTCTGAGCAAATGTTCAACTGCAAATCTGACACGCTTTTGCGGGGCGCCGTTCTGCTAAATCTATTTGACTCAAAGCGAAGTTCTTACCTCCCAACAGTACGTTAGCACACCGCAGGATTATACTGCGTAAATCGCACAGAATTGAGAGGCACATCAAACACCAAACCCGGGGCAGGCCGGGCGGCCTGCCCCGGTCGCATGGGCAGCAAATCAACTCCAATCCTCATGCCGGCAGTATCGACCGGAAGATTCGAGTCAACGTTTTGGCTCAACTGTTGTCGTGAACGCGGCCAGATCCTTCGCCTGTTGAAACAGGGTCGCGGCCACCCGCACCTGCTCATCGGCCTGCAGCCGCACTTTGTGGTAAAGGTTGCGGTCATTGAACAGGATCCCCGCGATCTCGCCTTTCACATTGCTTCGGGAGAATTCAATGTCCTTGTCCCATTCGCCGTCCTTGATCTTCAGCTCCCGCCGATCTGCAATCGCCTTGACTTCCGCCAGCATCTCGTCCGTCACATCAAACTCATTCAGAAACTTCTTGAAATCGCTCCCGAGTCCGGGGTGCTTCGCGCAATAGTCATTGGCAAAGTCAAAGTAGACGCGCTGACTCAGTAACGTCGCGGATGTGCCGGAAATACGAGTGGAGCGAACCGTGCTGTCCGGCTTGATCCCGCCGCCACCGTAAACTTCGCGACCGGCATCCGTGTGAAACACTTCCGGCTCGGTCGTGTCCGCATCCGCGTGAGGATCAAGAATCTCGCCTTCATCGCTGTACCCTTCGGCGACATACTCCGCCGCGCCTTGGTCATAGGGCCGTTGAATCAGCCTGCCCGCAGGAGTGTAATATCGAGCGGTCGTGATGCGAACTGCAGATCCATCCGGCATCGGATAGGGGGTTTGTACCAATCCCTTTCCGAAGGTCCGCTCGCCCACAATCAATCCGCGATCGTGGTCCTGAATCGCACCCGAGACGATTTCCGAAGCCGACGCACTGCCATGATTCACCAGCACAACAATCGGGAAATCGTTCTCCTTGCCGGCTCCGGTCGTGCGATACTCCTGAAACGATTTCGGCGTGCGGCCTTTCGTATACACAATCATGTCCCCGGCCTTCGGCAGAAATATGTCCGCAACTTTCCAAGCTTGATCAAGATATCCGCCGGGATTCGAACGCAAGTCGAGCAGAAGCTGTTGCATGCCGGATCGCTCCAAACTGTCGAGCGCATTCCGGACTTCCTGGTCCGTGGTCTGCGTGAACTGATTGATCTTCATGTAGCCCGTTTCGCCGTCTTCCAGCATGAACGACGCACCCACGGAGTGAATCGGTATCTTGTCGCGAACTATCGCGAATTCAAGCGGCACTTCCAGCCCCGGTCGCTGCACACTGACGTTCACCGTCGTGCCCTTGAGACCGCGCAGTTTGTCTTTCACCTGATCGTCCGTAATCCCGTAAGCTGAGATGCCGTCGATCTTCACGATCCGGTCTCCCGCGCGGATTCCCAGGCGATCTGCCGGAGTCCCCGGTATCGGAGAAATGACCGTCAACCATTTTTCCTGGATCCAGTAGGTGATGCCGATGCCCTCAAATTCACCCTTAAACGTCTCGGCAATTTTCTTCTGTTCCTCCGCGGGAATATAGACCGAGTGAGGATCAAGTTCCTCAAGCATACCGCGAATGGCTCCCTCAAGCAATTCCGCGGCATTCGGATCGTCTACATAGTTGTCGCGAACAGCGCGGAGAATATAGTTCAGCTTCTGAAGCTGCATATTGACATCGCCTTCGTTCGCAGCGCGCACGTCAGGACCCCAAAGGAGCACCACGGCTCCCACAAAGGCTACCAGAATCGTTCCGGCCAGTGCAGCTTTCTTCGTCATGAGCTCCTTCCCTTCGATGTAATCACTTCGTAATGTCTCCTGATCAGCTCCGCTTCCTCGGTACTTAATTCAACTCCCCGTCTCGACATCGCGATCTTCGCGATCTCCAAAGTGGATTCGAGTCGTCCAACCTTCAGACTTTCTTTCCCACCTCGACAAAAACTTGGTATATATTGAGGCGGGTAGCCCGCACCAAAAACATTCGCACCGATGCCGACAACTGTCGCCGTGTTGAACATCGTGTTGATGCCGGTCTTCGTGTGATCGCCGCACATCAGGCCGATGAACCGTTCACCTGAGTTCACCTGCTCGCCCCCCATCTGCACCTTCACAATGCCATAGTCATTTCGCAAATTGGACGTGCGAGTATCGGCGCCAAGATTCACCCAAGAACCCAGATGGCTGTTGCCGAGAAAACCATCGTGCTGCTTGTTCGTAAATCCCTGCACAATGCTCTGTGAAATCTCGCCTCCCACTCGACTGTGCATCCCGAAAGTCGATCCCGGATAGAGCCGGGCTCCCGCCTTGACACGGCAGTGTGGTCCGATTAGCAGCGGACCCGAAAGATAAGTGTGCGGTTCAATCTCCGCGTGTTCTCCGATCCACAGCGCACCGGCATCATTATTAATGACAACTCCCGGCATCAATCGCGCCGAGCCGCCGACAAACACCGGATGACCATTCTGCGGAGACGTCAAGTGAACACCCGCCGGCATATCTCTCACCTGCGGGGCACCGAGCCAACTCTCATGGGTCGCGCTGGAAACCGGCAGTTGCCTCGCAATTACGGTCGGGTTTTGCCGCATGTAGTCCCAGACATGATCCGCATATACGACTTCCGTGCCGGACGGCAATTTCCCGCTACCTGTGTGTTCAACGAGCGCCTGCCCTACGGAGGTTCCCTTCGCCGACAGGATTTCACTCGCAGTCGGTGAGTTCACCCGTGCCCAGATTACATATCCGCGAGGGGACACTGCGCTCGAGGGCAGGTCCGCAGTGCCGTTTTCAGTCCAAACACCCATGACCCGCCCATTCAGGAACAACACTTCACGGTCATCCCGTGTCGCAAGCGGTGAGTTCTGGCCACTTTTAGTGCACCATGCGTCAAACTCAGGCCGTGGGCGAACCGCCAGAAGACATTCCTTCGCAGCCAACCGGGTCACCCACAGACGAAGGCATCCCGCCCCGCACAGCACCTCCCAAGCCGGTCTCAACACCGTCAGCGGAAAAAGGTCACGATCAACGAAGTCATCCTCAAACAATACGACGTGACAATCGGCGAACAGTTTCGGCGCCAGAGTCAAAGCGGCGACTTCATGCACGGACAAAGTACTTCCCCGGTAGCTGTTTGATCATGCCCTTCAATTCAAGCATTAGTAGCCGTCCGAGCACTTGCCCAACCGGACTGCCCAGATTCGCCGCAAGTTCGTCTACGTGGACAGCTTCGGCCGCATCCAGCTTGTCGAACAACTCCTGCTCATTCGGCGGCAAAGCGACTACCAATTCCTGCTGCACTCGCGCCGCAGTGGCTGCGGCGACGCGAGAGTCCAGCACGCGTAAAATATCCTCCGACTTCTCAATCAACGTTGCGCCGTCTCGAATCAGACTGTGACAGCCGCGTGTTTTGGGATTGTTCACCGCTCCGGGCACTGCGAGCACATCGCGATTGTATTCGATGGACAAGTGAGCGGTGATCAGGGCGCCGGAGGTTTCGCCCGCTTCGACAACCAGTGTCGCCTGAGATAGCCCGGCGATAATCCGGTTCCGCTGCGGAAAGTGCGCGCGATCCGGCTGTGTACCGCAGGGATATTCCGAAATCAACGCGCCGCCCGATGCCAGAATCCGGTTCGCGAGGCTCGTATTGGCCGGAGGGTATACAACATCTACGCCACAGCCAAACACCGCCTCCGTCGGCAGTCCGCACTCCAATGCAGCCTCGTGCGCGCTTCCGTCGATGCCCGATGCCAAGCCCGAGACAACGTGAACTCCCCGGCCACGCAATCCTGCCACAAGATCGTGGCTCATGCGTTTGCCATACGCGGTTGCACTGCGCGTGCCGACGACGGCAAGCCGCAAAGCTTGCGGGACAAAACTCCCGCGCACGAACAGCATCGCCGGAGCATCGCTCTCGATCTTCTTGAGCAGCGGAGGATAGTTGTCATCCCAGTATGAGATGATCATTGCCCCGGCGGCCTCCGCCGCTTCCACCTGCTTTGAGCCGACTTCGTGATCCGCAAAAGTCGCCTTGATCCGGGCTGCGACGGCGTCACTGATGCGCGGCACGGATTTCAAGTCGACTTCGCCGGCCTTGAAAACCGCCGTTGCGGAACCGAAAGTACTCACAAGCCGAACGGTTGTCGCAGGACCCACTCCGTCGACAGCGAGCAAATTCAGGAGCGCAATCTTCTCATCGCGTGATGTATCGCGATCAGCGCTCATGCGTCGTCGATCTCCCTATCGGGAATCGTCGCTTCCTCCACAGGGGCGCGGAAGACTTCCGGGATCGGCGCGGTCTGAAGTAACTTCCAGAGCTTGGTCACGAGAGCATCGAGTCCATCTCCCGTGGCTGAAGAGATCGCGAGCTTCCACGGACCCTTAGGCGATTCAGCATCCTCAACAAGATCACATTTGCTCAACACGACGAGCGAGGGCCGCTTCGCCAGATCTGCATTCCACTTCTTCAGTTCGCGTTTAAGTACCTTCAAATCTTCCTTTGGAGAATCGCTCGTGCCGTCAATAAGAAAAACCAATACTCGCGTGCGCTCAATATGCCGTAGAAATTCGTAACCCAATCCCCGGCCTTCGGACGCGCCTTCGATCAAACCCGGAATGTCCGCCATCACAAAACTCGCATACTCCGAGACGCGAACAATCCCCAGATTAGGATGAAGCGTGGTGAACGGATACGCCGCGATCTTCGGGCGAGCCGCGGTCAGAACAGAAAGCAACGTCGATTTCCCGGCGTTCGGTAGACCGACAAGACCAACATCTGCCATGAGCTTCAACTCAAGCAGTAAGGTCCGCTCGTCTCCCAGGGTAGCAGGAGTTGATTTTCGCGGCGCGCGATTGGTGGGCGTTGCAAAATTGTAGTTGCCTCTTCCCCCGCGACCTCCTTTGGCCACGCAAATTCTCTGCCCTTGACCGAGCACGTCTGCGATTAGTTCGGTGCCTTCAAAAACTCTCGTCCCCAGAGGAACGCGAATCACCAGATCGTCACCGGATAAGCCAGTACGACAGCGTCCCTCGCCGTGCTGACCGCGTTCCGCTTTGTAACGAGAGCGATAATGCAAGTCAACCAGCGTATGTAACTGCGAGTCGCCTTCGAGAAAGATCGAACCGCCGCGCCCGCCGTCGCCGCCGTCGGGCCCACCCTGCGGAACAAAAGCCTCGCGACGAAACGACACACAGCCGTTGCCGCCGTCTCCAGCCTTTACCCGTATTTTCACTCGATCAATGAATGACGACACGCGACTCCTGTTCAGTTGCAATGCACGAAAATCGAAATCTGATCCAAAAATGATCGCCGGGCGGGATCAAGCATGTCGCGTCTTGCATGTTGTCCTGGACTTCGCGCCGGTCTTCGTTGCGCGAAGCTCTGGGATCTCTCTGCCTGACTTTAACTCACGGCAAATTGCCGGGGGGGTAACGCGAACGAAGCCCCCCCGTAAACGGAGGTGAATATTCAGGCAGCGCTCCACGCTTC
>CAZGVT010000100.1:0-382 GCA_964529255.1 uncultured Alphaproteobacteria bacterium
AAGTAACGAATTCGCAGAAAAGTGTAAGATAAGGGCGACCGCGATGGCCGCCCTTATCTTTTGGCCGGCAAGGTCCCCTAATTCAGCAGCACGAGTTTTTTCAGCAACGGTTGCCCGCCGGCGGCGTCGAGCGCGCCTTGAATCGTGTTGTAGTCGGCGGGGACACGCAATACGTTCGCGAAAGCCGCGGACACACAGAGGAGCAACGCGAGCAGGATCATGAGAGCCTCCGGATGAAAGGCGATTGATGAAGATTCCGGCGGGGTGAGGGCGCCCCCCACGGCCCCCCCCCCCCCCGCCCCCCGCAAGCAGGGGGAAAAATTAGTTAAGACATAGGCCCCGCAACGCCGTTACCGGCGCGGCGGCCGGGGCCAAGAAGGGG
>CAZGVT010000100.1:392-10201 GCA_964529255.1 uncultured Alphaproteobacteria bacterium
CCCCGTGCGCCGCTCGCGGTCCCCCGGGGCCTGCTCGGCCCCCCCCCCCCCTGCCATCGTAAACGGAGGGCAATTATATGTGAAGCGATTGGCACCGCTCAGCGATTCGCTGCGAGCCTGCCTGGCCCATGAAGCGTATATACCCTCCCAATGGTGTCTGAACCGCGCTGGTCTGGTCGAGGCCGGAAATTTTTGACAGAGCACGCGCAACGCTTGACAATTGTGAAAAAGTGTTACAACTTAATATGACAAAGTTTGTCAAGTTTCGAGCAAGGTCATAGGTCACTCATTGTGGTGCATGTAAAGCTATGAAGAACAAGCCTTTTAATTTGGCACGACCGGCCCGTATTGCTTATCGACCACCGCGCGATTCCGTCATGTATGGCTAAAACGGGACTTCCGGCGGGAGGTTCGCCAAAAGGGCGGTCGAGAGGATGGCTGCAGCGTACCCGGTCACGGCGGGGGCCGGGACAGACTCGCGGCGAGACGACCCCGGAAACGAAGCGAGCACAAGCGCTCAAGATTGATAATCTACTGATCCAACAGGAGGCCTTCATGAGATTCAGCGTTACGGCTATCGGGTTGGTCCTAGTTGTCGCGATGATGCTTTGCGGCGCAGACAGGGCGAACTGCGCGGAAAAGTACAATGTCCATAGACTGACAGTGTTGAACGGCAATGTGATCCGTGGGATCGAAGACAGCGTGGTCTGGAGGCAAAGTTTCAACGGCACCTGCGGTGTGGACTCCAGTGCCGTATGTCACGACTCGATTGGGATCTCGAAGGAGATCATCAAGAAGAACGAAGCCAATCTGAAGATTGAGG
This sequence comes from uncultured Alphaproteobacteria bacterium, assembly GCA_964529255.1. Lineage (GTDB taxonomy): Bacteria > Electryoneota > RPQS01 > RPQS01 > RPQS01 > CAZVXJ01. The sequence goes on from CAZGVT010000100.1 coordinate 1,216, forward strand.
CGAAGATTGACAGTTGCGATCCGGACGGGTTGGATCCGCCGAAGGTCACCTATGATTGGAAGTACGAGGCAGCGGATAACAGTGCGACGCCGCCGATTCGCGGCAGTGATCGCAAGGGCAAGGACGTGGAACTGAAGTTGACCGCGAGCGGCGCGTCATGGCTTGGGACCGTGGAAGTGGCGACTCCTGAAGAGATCGGTGTCTACAAGCTGACGCTCACGTTCACAATGGTCGGGAAGAAGGGCTGCAAATCAAAGCAGACAATCACGCGCACGTTGTACGCGACGGCGCTGAAAACCGTCATAGCCGAGGGCACGAGTGCGAACCGGCGCATCTGGTACGAACGCGGATGCGTGTGGGCGGCAGGGGTGAAGGGGGAAGGTGACGATTTAAAAGAGGCAACGTTGATCAAGGTCCGGCAAGGATTCTATGCGAACAATGAATCTCCTCAGATTGTGTATCGGAACTCCGGACCCTGGACGAACCTGATTCCAACCCGTCCCGCTCCGAATAACCAGGGGCAATGTTTCGCCTTCAGCGACGTGATGGAGGCAATTTGCAAAGTCCTGGGCGTGGATGGGCTGAGGTGGGTGCGCGTTGACGTAGATGCCAGCGGCACCAATGAAGATGACGTTGCGGACACGTACACATTCATTACTCAGGTCGCTCCGTCGTGTGATCCGAATTTTCGCGGCAGCGCGCGATCGGATACCACGGCGGACGGGACGGAAAACCGCTACATCTTTATCTCGCATAGTCTGCGGAAGTTCAAAGGCAAGTATCACGACGCGACGTTCAATGGGGAGTACCCCAAATTCGATTCCTTCATTCGCGACTGGCAGATCAAGAAAGGGGATTTTGGCGTGGCAAAGCCGTGGACGAGGGGCGGCAAAGTCACCGTGCTGACGGATCGCGTCGGCAACGATTATGACACAAAATGGGGATTCTACAAGTATAAGGATATTCCGGCCGCCGCACCGGTGTTGATGCCTTCACCGTGGGAAGCGGTGATTGCCGGCGTGATTCCACCGGGAGAGTCGCCGCTGCTCTCCGAGCGTTTTCACTTCAGCGGCGGCATGGTTTTCTTTCTGGTTGACGACAACTTCAACGGCATCTACGACGCGCTGGCGGCGGATATACCGTGCGAGGCGACGGAAGCGGGAGATTACGGCATCTTCGGAATTCTGATGCAAGGCGATTCGATTCTCACTTCCGGCGCTCGCGTCTATGATCAAGCTCCGCAGCTTTTCAGGTACTCCGGCCCTCCGGGGATTTTCACTGCGCACTTGGAGTTCAGCGGCGAGGCGATTTATGAACGCGCGATGAGCGGTCCGTATACGCTGGCTGTCTACGCGATGCACCTGCCCGGAGCGGGCGACACGACCGGTATCAATGAAGTCGAGGATTCGCTTTTTTATGACACGCCCTCAGCCTATCCGCACAGTCTGTTCGGCGAATTAGGCGCGCACATTGTCTCCGCAACGGAGCAGGGAATCGACACGGACGGCGACGTTGAATACAACGTGCTCCGCGCGACCGTCACGTTGAATGTGCGGGTTGCCGGACTCTATCAAGTGGTGGGAAGTCTGAATGAAGATACCGTGAATACCGTGGCGACGGCGAATGCACGCGAGTCACTCAGCGCAGGTGTGCAGGTGATTGAACTGGATTTTTCGGGCCAGGAGATTCGCAAGCGCGGGCTCAGCGGTCCGTATGAACTCAGCGTATCTCTGCAAACGGTGGACGGCACCGGCATCGAGGCGTATGCGATGCAGACTTCAGCGTACTCCGCGAGCCAGTTTGACATGGCGATGGTCGTGCCGGAATACATCAACAGTGAGTTTGGCATGGACCTCGACGGCAGCACGCTATACGACGTGTTGAGGATCGAGCTTGCGCTCCTTGCGGATAGCGCAGGAACTTATCAGGTCAGTGGCGGGCTCTCGGTTCCGGTGGATTCGGGTGAATCCTTTGTGGTGGCGGACACTATCGTCGAAATGATCAACGGCTACAATTTTGTTCCGCTTGATTTTTCCGGGAGGGAGATTCGCGCGTACGGTGCAGATGGACCGTATACCCTGACGTTTGTCGGGATTCTCGACGGGCTGTATAATCGCGTGGAATTTGCGGAGCCGGGATACGCAACTTCCGCTTACTCCACTTCAGAGTTCGATGCCTTCTGCGAAGTGAACTACTGCGCGGAGCCCACAGACATCGGCGCGGTACCCTACAGCAGCACTTCGACGACCTGTTGTGCGGAGGAGCTGTTTGAGTGTGTACCCGAGTACGGATGTGCGGGAAATTGCCGGTGCAGCGGCCCGGCGATTGCGTACCGGTTCGAGGTGGCGGCGGCGGCCACCTATAGCGTTGAAGCGCTCGGGCCGAACTCCACGGACGAGCAGATCATGATCTATACGGATTGTCAGGATCCGCTCGGCACTTGCGTGGCGTCTTCCGACCTGCTGGGCAGCAACATTGACGGCGAGTCGCTCGAATGGGACGCGGTGCCGGGCACGTTTTATATTGCGACGTCCACCCGCGGCGAGTGTGGGGATATAACGCTGAACATCACGGAATCGGTCGTTCCGATTGCTGTATCCAATCTGGTGATTCGTCGCACGCCAAGTACTTCCAACAATATCCGGTTGAACTGGGGCGCGACCAATGGAGCGACTTACCGGATTTATCGTTCGATCTCGCTCACGAACATCGTACAGCCGGCGAATTTGATCGCTGAAATCGCCGGAACAACCTTCACCGATATCGGGGTACTCACGAATCCGACGCAGCGATTCTATTATGCAGTCACGGCGGTGATTCCGTAGAGTGCTTTCCGATATTGTCTTTATCAGCACATCAATGACATGACCTGATTAGGTCCGGTCTTGAAATGCAAGCGTTGGTGGACGGTTCGAGACGGATTTCGCGGCCTGCGCGTCTTCGTGATAGAAATCCGTTCAGGCATGATGTGGCGGGGTTACCCGCTGCATGTGTTTGTGCAGTGGGCAGCCTGCGAAGTCGGCCACGTGGCGACAACAAGGGAGAATAGCAATGAGACAGAGAAATATCGTTTTGAGTCTGCTGTTGCTTCTTTCTATCGAAGAAGTATGCGCGCAAGTCAGCCATGGCGGCACGCCGCCGAGTTTTGCAACCTCGCTTGTATCCGCCGCACCTTCGCTTACGATGCCGTCGGTGGACGTGCTCGCGCTCTCGGCGGAAGACGCGCAATCTCCGAAGGACACTCCCTATCGCTTTGCCGCCGACGTCGCCGTGGTGCTCAATCTCAACAATTCGGGTACATGGGAATCACTGCTCAACGGGGACCGCGTCTGGAGATTGCGCATCTCCTCGCCCCTTGCCTATTCCATCGGACTGTTGTATGACCGCTGGTTCCTCCCGCAAGGCGCGCAACTGTTTCTCTACAATGACGACCGTTCGCATGTGCTGGGAGCCTTCACGAGCGCGAACAACTGGCAGGACGGCACCAACATCACGCAGCCTGTGAAAGGCGACGCGGTAACGCTGGAATTGCTGGAACCGCGTGGCGTCATCGGGCAATCCGAGCTTTCGATTTCGTACGTGAATCACGGCTATCGTGACGTGTTCGGATGGTTCCGTGATCCGCTCGATGAGTTCGGCGATGCGGATACATGTCACAATAATGTAAATTGCCCGGAAGCGGCAGCATGGCAGACTCAAAAGCGAGGAGTAGTGCTGATCATCAGTGCCGGTTCACGGCTGTGCTCGGGTTCGATGATCAATAATACTGCGCAGGACGGCACACCCTATGTGTTAACGGCCTTTCACTGCCTGAACGGCAATCAGACCAACTGGCTGTTCATGTTCAATTACGAAAGTCCGACCTGTGCAAATGCGGACGGACCGACAACGCAGACGGTGGCCAATGCCGTGCAGCGAGCTGCCTGGGAGCCGAGCGATTTCGCATTGCTGGAACTCGCCACGCCGGTCCCTGCAAGTTATGGTGCGATCTTGAACGGCTGGAATAAAACGCTCTCTCCCGTCACCAGTTGCGTGGGCATACATCACCCGCGGGGAGACGTAAAAAAAATCTCCTTTGAAAACGATTCCGCGCAAGTCACCGGACCGGGAGGATCGGCCGGGAACTTGCGATGGAAAGTGGTGGACTGGGACGATGGAGTCACCGCGCCCGGATCATCGGGATCGCCGCTGTTCGATCAGAACGGTCGCATTCGCGGTCAGTTGGTCGGCGGGCAATCCCAATGCAATAACAACAGCAGCGACTATTACGGGAATCTCTATCGGTCGTGGGATGGTGGAGGGATGTCGGCCACCCGGCTGCGGGACTGGCTCGACCCGGCCGCAACCAACGAGGATTCCATCACGACGCTGGATGTTACCGGTGCCGGAACTTGCGCGTTTCCCTATGAAATCCAGTCGCTGCCGTTCTGTTTCGAAGACAACCTGTTGAATTACTCGCGGATCATCGCCGACTGCGGTTCGCCCAACGTCAACGACACGCTGCGGGATTGCGTCTTTCGCTACTATTCGGAATATGCTCAGGTCATCCACATCTCCATGTGCGGAACGGCTTGCGATCCGACGCTCGGGCTCTGGCGCGGCGCGTGCCCCGACAATGTTTCCGGCGGACCGGATACTCTGGTTGCCTGCTTTCCCGGAGGACCCGGCGGATGTCCCGGCGCCAACCCGGTGCCGTGTCTCACGAGTTGGCCGCTGTCGGCCAATACGGTCTATTATTTCGTCGTCAACGGCGCAAGATTTCCAACGGCGCCGCGCGTGTCGGAAGGACCGTTTCGCATCAATATCACCGACGAATACTATCCGGCAAGTCCGGGGTGGTGTACGCTGGCGGGAGCATGTGTGGGCGATACCATTCCCGACTGTCCCTATAGCCGCGGCCAACCGGAAGTCAGCGGTGACGGCAGTTGCGCGGCTCTGACTGCGGCATCCACGATACAGCTCGGAGATACGATTTGCAGCGTGCTCGGCACGCACACCGATCACGACTGGTATCTGCTGCGGATCCCCGACTTCGATCCTACCCTCTACTCGCGCTACCTGATCGAAGTGTGGGGAGACGACACGCCGGGCCAGTTCGCCTTCGGACGCGGATGCGATCCGCAAGTTCGATTGCTGAACGCGTGCAACGGCACTTTTATCGGCGGCGATGACAACAGCGGAACAGGCAACGACGCCCGACTTTTCACCGGATGTTTCCTTGAGCAGGATAGCTTGTACATCGAAGTGTGGCCGGGAGTCAGCGCGGGTATTCAAAGAGGTCCCTATGCGATTACCGTGTCGAAAATTGACTGCCCGGCGGGTGAGAGTCAATTCAATCCCATCCCCGTAGCCGAAATCCCCTTCTGCTACTGCGGAAACACGGCCGATTTCTACAGCGACTTCGGCAGCGGCGGAAGTCCGAGCAGTACCGCTCCCGACGTGTTCTTCCTTTACACCTCGCCCGTCACGCAGACCATCAGCGCGACGGTGTGCGGATCGGACTTCACCTTCGCCTGCATTGCCATCGTCCGTCAATCCAATTTCGCTACCATCGGCAGCAATTGCGACCACCTGACGTTCTGCACCGATCGCGGATGTCTGAACGGATGGACGCTTGACGCCGGCGAGAGTTATTACTTTGTTGTAGACGGTGCGGCATTTTCGCCGCAATCGGGCAATTTCGAGTTGATTGTGCGAACGGGCAATTGTTGTACCTGTGCGCCGTGCACGATCTCACCTTGCCCGCATCCCAACCGCGATATCGAGCCCGCCAACAATGCTTGTTTCACGCAGCCGCCTGACAGCGTCGTCAGCTGCGGTGACACCCTGTGCGGAACAATTACCGCCGGCGACGTGGATTGGTATCGAATCGGTTTTGCGCCGCAAGGCATGAACGGACAGGCCTTCGACATCACGATAGATGTGATTGCCTCCGGCGCGCCCAGTGAACTCGCCTGCCTGACTGCTCTCAATCCCGCGCTGGAAGTGCGATTGGGATGCGCCTCTCTCCTCGCGCTAGACAGCGACGGCGGACTGGGGAGCGACAGCCGAGTTGCTCTCGAATGCATGTTCTTAAGCGGGTACACCATTGTGGACGACATCTTGATCGGCGTCTCGGGAGAAGGCGGAACGTTCGGAGACTACAAATTGGTCGTGAATTGCTCGCCCTGTCCGCCGCCGGGAGATACGCCGGAAACTCCGCTCGATGTGTACGGAGTTCCGGCGACGATCACCCTTCCCGTCGTCCCCGGATATTACGCGAGCGACTATACGCCGTTTTGCCCAAGTTCCGGCGACGGACCTGATGTCTATTTCATCTACACTCCGCAGGTGCGCGAAACTCTTTGCACTTCGCTCGAAGGAACGGATTTTCCCGCGACGCTGGAAATCTGGCGCAGCGCATTTCCGGGCAATCCCGGCACATCCCTTGCCGCCTGCGATTCCGGCGACACGGTTTCACCGGCGTGCATTACGGATCTCATTCTCGATGAATTCGTGCCCTACGGTTTCATCGTTGACGGTTTCCCGCTCGGACCGGTGCCGGGAAATCTCGTGCTCACGCTGCTCCACTCCACCGATCCCAATTGCCCGTGTGAGATTGCCGATGTGTGTCCGCATCCCAACAGGGACGACGAAACGTCCAACAATACGTGCAACACGGTGAACATCGCCACGACTCGATTGACCTGCGGCAGCGTGGTGTGTGGCGAAATCAGCGCTGCGGGCGATCAGGATTGGTATGTGGTCACACTGGATACCACCGCGCCGATCCAACTCATCTTTGACGTATTTGGAAACGACGACCAAACTCAATGGCCGTATCAACGCGGCCTCAATCCGCATGCTGCGCTTTACAACTGCATTGGCACGGACTCGTCCGATTGCTGCGAAATCGTGGCTTACGATCTCGATGGCGGAGTCGGCAGCGACGCAACGGTCGTCTCGGCCTGTTTCGGCGGCACCCCTTCGGATACCTTCGGCTTGCTGGTGGGTGGCGAGGGCGGCTCAACGGGGCCGTATGTCATTTCCGTGTTGTGCCTCGGCTGCATTGACGAGGCCGCTCCCTGCACGTTTCCCTGTCCGGCCGGAGCACGGCTGGAAAATGAACCGTGTCCGGGCCCCGCAATCAATCAAGGCTGTGAATTTGAAAACGGGAACTTCGTTTTTGACACCCTGCAATGCGGCGATACCGTATGCGGTCATCTCACCAAGGAGTCCGGCGCCGATAACGAGGACTGGTACTTAACGCGGCTCTCGGAATCGTCGCGGCTAAGCTATCACTATATCTCGGAAGCGCGCCAAGTCATTCGGCTTTACCGGGCCGGGCCACAGGACAGTTGTTCAGGCATGGATCTTTTGCTTTTGAGGGAAGTCAGTCCGTGTGATCCGAAGACAATCGTCTGTTGTGTGCAGCCGGGACTGTACTTTTTCCAAGTTATCGAGAGTGTCGGCGGCGATGACTATACGTGCGAGCCTTACACACTCACACTTCGTTGCGATCCCTGCACTCCCGATACCTGCCCGCGCGTGGAACATCTGCGCGGACAGATGGATGCCGCGCTGGGCGTCATCCATTACACCTTCGATCCGATTTCCGGAGCGGATGAGTACCGAATTTATGCATCCGATGAACCGCTGCCAACAGTTACTCCGGCAGATTATCATGCGACGGTGACGACAGCCCAGTTCGATTACCCGACGACTGCCGCGAAGAAGTTTCTTATCGTGATCGGCTATTGCCGCGGCCGTTGCACGCAGGATTAGGAGAATAATTCCGGACGTGCATCACCCTGAGGGGGGGATGGAATAGCTATGAACAGGTTGCTTTTCACACAATGGATCGCACTGCTTTGCTGTATCGGTCCAATCGGTAGAGCCACCCGACATTTATTGCGGCGCTACCGCCGGACCAGAGGGACGCGCTCGAAAAGCTGCGTGCAACGATCCGATCCGTCGCGCCGAACGCAGAAGAGAAGATCAGCTATCGGATGCCGATGTATTTCCATCGCGGACCACTGGTCTCGTTCGCGGCGTTCAAGAATCACTGCAGTTTTTTTGTGCAGAGCACGGCCGTCGTGGGCGCGATGCGTGAGGAACTCGATGGGTACTCCACCGCGAAGGGTACGATCCACTTTACCGTGGACGAGCCGCTGCCGACGGCATTGATTAAGAAGGTGGTGAAGGCGCGGCTGGCCGAGAACGAAGCAAACCACGCGCTTAAAGCGAAAGCGAGAACGAAGTGAGCCATTCCACAGTGATCGGAAACTGGAAACGCCGCGCACCGCGCGAAAGTAAGCGGGTGAATCACGTCACACGACAATACAGAATCACGGAGAAAGCAGAATGACGGCACTCTCGAAGATGCAAGTCGAGATCAAAGAGCAAGGAATCGTTTTCACCCGCATGTTCGACGCGCCACGCAGGGTGGTGTGGGACGCGTGGACGAAAAAAGAGCATTTGCTCTCCTGGTGGGGACCGCACGGATTTACGAATAAGGATTGCAGCCTGGATTTGCGCGTGGGCGGAAAGTTTCTGATCACGATGGTTGGTCCGGACGGGAGTTCCTATCCATGTGTGTTCATACTCGATGAGATCGTCCCGATTGAGAAGATGGTCTGGACGGATGTGGTCGATCCCAGGGCCGAGTTTTGGGGGGATGCGGGGCCGCCGCCGAGTTCGAAGTTGACGCTCTTGTTTGAAGATCTTGGCAGCAAAACGAAGATGACCATGATCTCCGCCTTTGACTCGAATGCCGACCGGGACAAAATCTTGGGGATGGGCGCAGCAGAGGGCTGGGCGGAGAGTCTCGAAAGATTGGATGCGCTTCTGGCGACGAGATAAGCCGCATTTCAAGCGAACCACAGACAAAAAGGGACAACCTCGCAGCTGTCCCTCAGACCGTTGACAAACCCCATCGATTTTTGAGGGGCTTGTCTTGGGAGCCGCGAGGTGACTCTCAATTCGCCACGCGAGCACTCACGAGTTC
>CAZGVT010000101.1:0-10046 GCA_964529255.1 uncultured Alphaproteobacteria bacterium
TGAGTGACTGACATGCAGGCAGAGAGATCCCGGACATTCGCCCTGCGAAGACTTGCGCGAAGTCCGGGACGACACGCGAGCCGCTTCCACTTCAGCCGATCTTTTCGATTTCTTCCGCCAGCCACCGCAGGGTGCCGATGACATCTTCCGGGTGACCTTTGATCACCGCACGCACACGACCGCTCTTGTCGACGACATAGTAGCTCGGCAGCCCCTTAACTCCGCCAAGCTGCTTTTCGAATTCGGGAGTGCTCCACACAAAGTCCAGCAGCCAATCCTTGCCGTTGGCATCCTTGCCGTCGACAATTTTTACGGCTTTCTCGTGAGAGCCTCCGCGATGGAATGCAAACACCGGAAAGGGCAATTTGTTTTCATGCTTCAACGCGTTCATTTCGGGCAGCGACCGCCGCACACATGAGCCTCAAGTATAGGCCCAGTATTCGATCACGCTGACCTGTCCGGCAAAGTCCCTGGCTTCAAGTTTCATGTTGCTGCGCGCCAGCGGGAGATCAAACTTCAACGGCTCTTTCGCGAATACCGCGTCTGCCAGCTTGAAATATTCCGCCGCATCTCTCAGCGCGGCATACGCCGTCATCAGATTTTCCTTTGCCAGACGGTCCGACGGATCAGCAATCGTTGCGGCAAGGAATGCATCACGCGCATCTGCCGGCTGCCCGCGATCGCTGCACAGAAAACCGAGGTTCAAATAAGCTTCAGGCCGCGATGGTTCGGCCGCAATCGCCTGCAGGAACAGCCCGTGCACCTGATCCAGTATCTTCTCATCATCCGTCCACAGCGTCGTCGCTTTCATCATCAGTGCCCAGTAATGCTTCGGGTCCTTCGACAGCATCCACTCCGAGGTCTGAATCTGCGTCAGCGAATCTCCCGATGCCCGCGCCATGAGATAGCGTTTCGTCAGACTCTCCGACCCTTCGGCCCGACTTTTGAACCAGCCCGCCGGGTCGTCCAGAACTTTCATCAGCACATCTTGAGCCATTCTCCCGATGACGATGTCCTCGGGATGATCTGCCAACGCCTTTTCGGCGATCTGCAGTTTGGCGTCCTTATCCTTCGCATCATCCAAAGCGGTCTGCAGGGTCGCTTCCGCCTCAGACCGCTGCACGGGTATCGGTGTGAAGCTCGCCCATGCCATGGCCGCCCACAAAAAGACCGTGGCGGCCAGCAGTGATTTCGTCCTAACCATGTTCTCCTTTCCTGATGATTGTCTGCCAAAGCGGATAATTGCAATATAGCAACGGTCCCGGAAGATGCAAGCCCTTTGGAAGGGCTCCCCCACTCCGTGGGGGGATCAGAGGGGAACCCGCCGGGGCAAGCAAGCTCTCCCTTGAGGATTAGGTCTCGCCGAAATAGACTGGCCGATTTCAACCAAGGTTTGTTGCCTTGACGTTAACATCTACGGATGCTGGCCGTTCATCCCGAACAGGCTTAGTAGGGTCATTTTCCAAAATATCGCCCAAAAACGACACTGCGTTGATGAAAAACAGCATCTTAGAGGGTGTGTTAGACAGGCTTACTATAGTTGGCATGTGTGTTGCCATTTCTCATGCCGTAAGCGGTTTCAATTCATGAGTGGCATTTTGGAACGGAGGACGATAATGGACAGGGACCAAAACAAACTAAACGGCCTGATTATCCTGACGGCATTCATCTTTGTCGGGGTTTGGCTGGTCACCGGTTGCAGCAACAGCAACCCAGTCTCCCCCGCCGAGGTATCAACGGGCGGTGATCTCGTTCCCAGCTATCCGCCGTTGACCGGGGAGCTGCTGCAAAGCGGTCCGGCAGCAGGCTTCAGATTCTTCTCGCGGGAAATGAACGCGAACCTGGACGATCCGCCGTCGTGTGACTCGCTTCTGGCCGATGGACTTTGCCGTCCGCAAGCCAATCGGACGATCACTCTCAACCAGACGGTTCAGCTCGTGATCACCCAGGGCGATGTCGGAGAGAACGTCGTGATTTCAGCGGTGGCACCCAATGGCTGCTTCGAAATCGTGGACTTCTATCCGCATCCGTATCAGTTCAGTGGGCCCATCGAAATTCACTGGATGATCGGCCTGATGGGTCTGCCCGAAGATTTCGATTACAGCTCGCTGGTTCCATTCTACGTGACGGACGACGGTGTGTACGAGGAGATGCCGCATGAGTGGACGAACAACTATCAGGAACTCATTGTGCACACGGATCACTTCTCCCGTTACGTCGTAGCCCAGAGGATCAGCGGATGAGAGACAAAATTCCCCCGGCACCGCCGTAGTGCACACCAAACGCGCGCCGCAGCACTTCACTGCGGCGCGCTTAACTCTTCCAGAGTTACTACCCTCCGTTTACGGGGCAGGGGGGGGCTTCGTTCGCGCTCAACCCTGCGGAAATTGTCAGCTTCCACGCCGCGCTTGATCACTACCCCCCCATACTGAAGGGGGAAATACAAGAGGGGCTCGAAATCTCTTCGGTGTTCCACGTAAAGGCCCGGAGTTGCCCGACACTCGCGTTGCAAAGATTACGGCTGGACGAAATAAACCGCCGAGTTCAAATCGGCGGCTGAAATCAACCGGCGGCGCGATATCACCCACCGACGCTTTCGTGGGCCCACAGCGCAACTTGAATGAAATCAGGAGTCAGCCGACGCAAAATATACTCACTATAGTCGGCATGACGGTTGCAAAGTGGTTACGCAGACGAGAATAGAGTTGAGCCAATTCAGGCACGAGGAGAAAATCATGTTCAGAAGGCGCTACATCATACTGTTCACCACCGCGATCGTGGCTGCGCTGGTCACGCTTGCACTGTTTGTATCCGGTTGCAGCGAGAATCCGGCCGCCTCGATTCCATCAGCCGAGTCTGATTCGGAGCTTTGGAATCCTGCGCCCGGAACTCAGATCATACCTGGCCGCGATGTGCCGATGCTCGACGACAATTATTGGGAAAATGCGTTCGGACCGTCGGTCAACCCGCTCCGACGCGTGCTCAACACCGTCGAAAACATCGGAGAACTTGGCGGGACGGTACAACTCGGTTTACACAGTTATGTGATTCCGCCCGGTGCAGTCTCTGAAAATCATCTGTTCCTGCTCTCTCTGGCGTCGCTGACCGGTGTGGCCGTAGATTGTGAGCCGAGTCCGTTCAGTTTTGACGAACCTGTGCTGCTCACTTTGTCCTACCGATTCACGCAATACGATCGCGACGGAGCCGATCCGTCGAACTTGCGGATTTATTACGTGACTCCTGATGGCGAATTTCAGGAATTGGAAAGTACCGTCGACACGGAAGCGCGCTGCGTCCGCGCTTATGTCGATCACTTCAGCCGCTATGTGCTTGCCTAATCGCCGAACGAAAGGACGGTTTGAAACGCGGGTGGTCAGTCATGGCCACCCGCGTTGTTCATGGACAGGATTTTTCGCTAAGCCGAAATAGGCCTTCATCCGTTGTATCATCTACAGTCGGACGTCTTGTGCTTTTGGGATACAATCGGGCGAAAAGAGCAAGCCCATTCATTTGCCTGGTTGAAGCCGCTCGATCGCGGTGGAAATAATCCAGTATGGTATGCAGGGTCGGCATTCCAAGTTGTTGCACCGCACCGCATTTTGGTCCCTTGAGCGGGTAACTATATTTGGCATACCAGTTGCAAAATCACGTCATAGCAGATATCGAAAATCACCAGGACTCTGATAACGGAGGTGAAGATGCTCGGAAACTACAAAATCTCGTACTTTGCTATCAGCGTTGTCGCCGCACTGGGCAGCTTGCTCCTCTTGCTCGCGGGTTGCAGCGACAGCCCGACCGCCTCGCAGTCTCCCGCCGATGCGCCGCGCGAAATGTGGAATCCGGGACCGGGCGCCGAGGTGATACCCGGCCGTGAAGTTCCCATGCTGCGTGACGGCTATTGGGAGGAGGTGTTCGGATCCGAGATCAATCCGAATCGCCGCGCTTACAACTCGTTTACTCCGATTAACGAGTTGGGCGGTACCGTGACGCTGGGTTATCACAGCTATGTGATCCCGGCCGGCGCCGTGGATGAACCGCGCACGTTTACCCTGTCTTACGCATCACTGTCTGCGGTCGCGGTAGACTGTGGACCCAGCCCGTACTATTTCAACCTGCCGGTGCTGCTGACGCTTTCTTATCGCGGCACGCAGTACGAAGAAGACGGCATGGACCCCAGCGATCTGCGTATCTACTACGTGAGTCCGGATGGTACGTATGAAGAATTGGAAAGCACCCTGGACACCGAATCGCGGTGTATTCGTGCCTACGTCGATCACTTCAGCCGCTACGTGATCGCCTAATCGTTCCGTCGCCCCATAGCGCCGCCTCGATGCGGCGCGACTAACGCAACGTCCCCCGGTTCCTCCCTGCCGGGGGACGGTTTTTTGTGAACATGGGTAGATGTCGGCAAGTTGCGACATGCTCTGCTCTCACACGACTCTGCCAGGCGAATTCGTGTTGCCGGAGTTCAGGAACTACTCTTGCATTGAGCAAGTCGGTTAATCTCGAACGGCGGTATTTGTGATCGCCGGGCCAAACTATCTGCTAAGGCACGAATGGCATCAACCGAAGTATTCGCATCGCGTTACAAGATACTGCGCACCGTCGGATCGGGAGGCATGGGCACGGTGTATCAGGTGGAAGACCTGAGACATCGCGGTCGTGTCTGCGCGTTGAAGGCTTTGCATGCGGTAGAAGATGCCGAAGCGGTCGAGGCTTTTCGGTCGGAATTCCGCAACATTCGTGGCGTCGTACATCCTAACATTCCCGAAATGCATGATTTCGGAACTGTTCAGGAGGGTGAAAATCGCTCCGTCTACTACTTCACCTGCGAGTTCTGCGACGGACAATCGCTCGATAAGCTCTGTGACCAGTGGTCGCACGAGCAGCTGCGACAGATTCTCGTTGCATTGTGCCGGGCGCTCTCCTTTATCCACAGTCGTGGACTACTCCATCGCGATATCAAACCCGAGAATGTGCTTGCAAGACTGAGCGGCGACGGCAGCTTTGACATGCTGAAGCTGGTTGACTTCGGTCTCGCGTCCGGCAAGGATGTGACCGGTTCGCACGTTTCCGGAACCATCGACTATCTCGCGCCCGAGTTGATTGCCGGAGGCGGCGCAACCGTCGCCAGCGACATCTACGCGCTCGGCATGCTGTTATACAGAGTCGCTACCGGTCGCCTGCCCTTCGACGGCAGCGACGCGCTGGGGAAGTCCAAAGTGCGGGCCAGCAGTGAGGCACCGTCTCCGCTCCGCTACCGCGCGGACTTGCCCGTCGGTCTTGCCGATGTCATCAGTACGCTGATTCGAGTCGATTCGGCCGATCGACCACCGACTTCCCGCCATGTCATCGCACTCCTGAATGAGCGCGAGGGCACCGAGTATCCTTACGAAACTCCCGATACGCGCGCCGCCTACATTCGCTCGGCGGCTTCGGTCAGCAATGCAGCCGCGCACGCGCAGCTCGCGCAACTCGCCGCAAGACTGCATACCTCCACCCCGCCTTCTGTAATTATCACCGCACCACGGGGACTGGGTTGTTCACGCCTGCTGCGAGAGTTCGGTCAGGAAATTGTGATGGACGGAATTTCCGCGCGAGTCGTTCACAATGACTCGGATCTGGATTCAACGGATCCGGTGCGCGTGCTGATCGTTCCCGATGAACGGGCCGTGACCCTCGAATGGCTTTATGCCGTGCTTGAATCCGCGCACCGTACGGGCGTGTGGTGTATCATCAGCCGGTCGCAACCCGATGATCAGCTTGAGCAGGTGCTGCGGCCATTTGTGCGGATTGATCTGAAACCAATGGATCTTACGGCGGTCGCAGAGTTCGTGCAGGCGACTTTCCCGGGACACGCATTCCCGTCGTCTTTCAACGAGGAGCTGCACCGGTGGACGCTGGGTCTTGCCGCTTCGCTCCAAAGCGCTTTCGATCAGCTCCTGCGGTCGGAGTCCGTGCAAATCGGTCTGAACGGCTGGGAATTGAATCCGGGAAATCGCACATACAAGGTGCACGAGTCCGTGGCAAGGTTTGTGGACTCCCATCGCGAAAAGCTCAGCTCCACAGCGATTGACTTGCTCAATGCGCTGGTCTGCTCACCGGCCCCGCTGCCGCGACCCATCATCGAAAGTGTCGTTACCGACATCGAGGAACACAATATTGCGGCTTCCATCGCTGATCTTGTGTCGCTCGAATGGGTGGACTTGGAGAACGATGAATTCTCGCTGCGCTTCGACTGTATCAGAGCGCACATACTTGCCGGCCTGCCGCCGTCCGCACTGACTGCGATCCATCGGCAACTGGCCAAAGCGTGGGATGACCCGCGCCTCGCGGATCACGCACGACGAAATCAATACAGTTTCTATCACCGGCTGCACTCCGGCGACTGGACCGTGGATGTGGAAGAGGCTCGCGCTTTGTTGCGTGAGGCCGTCTACAAGGGTGAACATCACTGGCTCCGCAGCTTGACGGGCGCGCCGTATCCGCGCGTCGCCGACAACTCGATTCGCACGATGCTCGCTGAGGCGCTTGCTGAAGTTGAATTCATTCAGGGAAATTTCTCGGCCGCGTCCGAGCTGCTTCAGTCGATCGCTGAAGTTCAGTCTGAAGACTACTCGTCCGATAATTTGCGCCGGCTCATTCGATTTGCGGTCATTCAGGAGAAACTCGGTCACACCGAGATTGCCGAGGACGTCTTGCGCCGATGCCAGGCAGCTTTGCCTGCCGGACAAAGTTCAGAAGCGGCCAGTGTGCTCGGTACGCTCGGATGGATCTGCTTCAAGCGCGGCGAGCGCGAAATGGCGCAACAACTGGCGGAAGAAGGTCTGCTGCGGGTGCCGCCGGGCACGGAGGACTCCGGCCTGGCGATGCTGCTCAATGTTGTTGCCACGCTCGCATTTTATCGTGCGGAGCCGGAGGCCGCCGCTCTCGCCTGGCAGAGATGCCTCGAAGTCAATGAGGCGATCGGTGACAGAAAGGGCATCGCCAATATGTACAATAATCTCGGCGTATTGCAGGCGCAGAGCGGTGATCGACTGCGCGCTCGCGCGCTGTGGAAGCGCTGCGCGGAGATTTCCGAGGAGATACACGACATTTACCGGCTGGCGGGCATCTATAATAATCTGGGTATCGACTCCCTCGAATCCGGCTCACTTACGGAGGCCGAACACTACTATCTGAAATCGCTTTCGCTTTTCCGCGAGATGAACAGCCCGCGCGAGATGGTCGCAACGCTGAACAACCTGGGCGAACTGGCATTCTACCGCGCCGACTATTCCCGCGCCCTTGCGTACTGGAATGAGGCCGTGAAAATGGCCGAGCACAGCGGAGACTCGGAGAGTCAGGTCGAACCACTTGTATACCAGGGCAGACTCCTACTGAAGCTGGAGCAGGCGGAGATCGCGCGCGAGACGCTCGAACGCGCCCGCCGCATTGGCAGTGAAACCGGAGTGAAGAAAGGGGAGGGTCAGGCACTAGAAGGACTGGCACTCTATTATTCTCGATCCGGACAGGGTGCCGAATCTGAAGCCGTGCTGCGTAAAGCCGCCGTTTTGCTCAATGAAGAGGCCGATCCGCTGGCCGTCTTGAATTTCAAACTCACGGAGTGCGAAATCGCAGCGGAGCTTGGAGATCAGTCGCGAGTGGTCGACATGATGGCCGAGGCGCGCAAGATCGCCGCGACGAAATGGGATCCTTTCTCGGCGGCTCGTATGCTCGCATATGGCCTTCTTTTTGCAAATGAGACGTTTGATAGTCGGGAGCGTGCGCGCACTCTTCGGCAACTCACCAGCTATCCTGAATTCCTCTGGCTGTTCTTCTGGGCGTCGGGTCGGCAACTTGCGGCCAAAGGACAGTTCAAAAAAGCCCTGGACGAGTACGGGCGAGGCGTGACGGTATTGAAAACTATCTCTTCGCGATTACCTGAAGAATATCGAAAGAGCTATTTAAGCTCGGTACGCATCGCGCGTTTCAAAGCGGAGGCGATGCAATATCGAAACTCGGTTCAGACGGAATCCCCGGTCTGAACCCGCCGGTTCCCGGCGCGCCAATCCTGCGTTCAAACATCATAGTGAGACGTGAGCAGTGTCGGACGACTTTTTCGACGAACTTGATGATCTAACTCCCAAGTCGGATCCTGAAGAGATGACCGGGAACGCGAATGGACTTGCGGTGAGCATGACCAAACTCGCGGCGCTCGTGGAAGATCTGAACAGGGACCTCTCGACCTCTTCGATCCTCGATCTGGCCATGGATGCGGCCATCGAGTTGACCGGAGCGGAGCGCGGCTTTCTTGTGCTGCTCGCCGACAACGGCGAACTCACGTTTCGCGTTGCCCGCAATATGGAGACCGGCAATATCGAGGACGCGCGCTCGGCCGCTTCCCAAACGGTCTTGAGAAAAGTGATCGCCGGCGGAGAACCGATTCTTATTAATGACGTCGTCGGCGCGTCGGACCTGACCAAGCAGCAGTCGATTGCCAAAATGCAGGTGCGCTCCATCATGGGCGCACCTTTGATTTCCAAAGGCAAGATTCTCGGCGCGGCGTACGTCGATACCTCCAAACTCGCCGGAGTATTCGATCACACGAGTCTCGTGTTGTTTCAGACTTTTGTTCAGCTCGCGGCCGTGGCTCTGCAGAACGCGCGCCTGATCGAAGCCGAGCACGAAGCGTCATCGCGCTACCGCGAAGTGCAGGAGTATCTCGATGCCGTCCTCGTCAGTCAGCCGCACGGTGTGGTGATTCTCGACAAGCTGCTGCGCGTGGAGTATGCCAGTCCGCAGGCTTCAAAACTGCTGTCTGTGGCGCCCATGGTGCGCGGGCACTCATTTTCCGAGCTGAAATTCTGCGACGAAGATCTTGAATTGCGCCTGCTCGGCGATATGCAGGAGTACCTCGCGGACGGCACGGCGCGGCGCGCAACGATTCAGATCGGCGAGCGCACGATCGCCTATTCCTTCTTCAACGTGCATAAGGCGGGGGATAGGCTCGACCGTGTGGGACTCGTGCTCGAGGATATTACCGCGCAAAAGCACCTGGAACAGAAGTTGGTTGAATCGGAGAAGCGTTCCACGGTTAATCAGCTGGCCGGCGGTATCGCTCACGAAATCAATAACAGTCTGATGCCGGTCAAAGGACGCGTCGAGCTGCTGCAAATGCGTTTAAAGAACAACGAGGTCCCGGTCCGCGAGGCGCTGCAAAAGGACCTCGACATGATCTCGATGCTAAGCGCGAGAATCGAGAAGATCGTCAAGAATTTGCGCAATTTGACCCGCCCTGCAAAGCCCGAGTTCGAGCCCATCGACTTACGGCAACTTCTGTTGAGCACATTGGACATGCTGGAGAGCACGACGGGAAGCCTTCGCGGCTTCGTGCACGACGATCCCCGGGCGCCGTACAATCTCCGCGTAAAAGTCGACGACAATATCCCGTTGATTCTCGGCGAACGGCATGGTCTCGAAAGCGCCATCATCAACATGATCATCAACTCCTGTCACGCGATTCAGGAAAAGGGCGAAGGTACGCTGACAATTTGCGCTCATCACCAAGGAGATGCGGTGGTCGTCGCCGTCGAAGACACTGGCACGGGAATCCCGCCGGAAGTTCTGCCACGCGTTTTCGAGCCGTACTTCACTACCAAGGCCGAAGACGGCGGCACAGGCCTGGGCATGAGCATTCTGCAGAATATCGCGGAAATACACAATGCGAAGCTGAATCTGGAGTCGCGCTGGGGCGAAGGCACGCGCCTCTCCATGACCTTTCCGGTAAGTTCAACTGTGAAGACTCACGCCCACGCGAAATAGCTGCAAACTGAGAGGATTACAGAAAGGCGAACCGCGCGGTTCGCCCTTTTTGTTTTTTCCCATTGAGCACAGTCGAGGTTGAGTACTGTGTATCTGAATTCGACGAGAGTCTCAACAACATTTGTAATCCTGACGCCCGCTCTTCCGGCGGCGCGGGCGGAAGGGTCACCGTAAGTTCGCAATTTCCCGCCGAGGCATGTTAGAACCACGCGCTGAATCGCAATCCGAGTCCTGTGCGCCCG
>CAZGVT010000102.1:0-10041 GCA_964529255.1 uncultured Alphaproteobacteria bacterium
TTTCCGAATCCGTTCAATTCGACGGCAAAACTCAGACTTACCGTTGATAGTCCGGGAAGCTATGTCGTGCGCATGTACTCTATCACGGGGCAGTTCATTACAGACCTGTGGCAGGGCGGCGTAGTGATCAGCCGCGAAATCGAAGTCGACGCGCGCGATTTGCCCTCAGGCGTGTATTTCGCGTCGGCACGCGAACTCGGGAATGACGCGATTGCCGTAACGGTGAAAATGGTACTCGTGAAATAGTCTCGCATGATCGAGGTATCGATAGGGTTACGGCGGGCCGCAGGGCTCGCCGTGCTTATTTACTGATTGTGCGGCGATGATTTCGGTCGCGTAAGGCGCGGTCACAGGTAGAATTTCATACGGGTCGTTGTGCTAACCCTTCCTCGGCGAGTTTTGCAACGCCCATGGCGTGTCGTCCCGGACTTCGCGCAAGTCTTCGCAGCGCGAATGTCCGGGATCTCTCGGGGAGTGGATTTCGTGAGCCAAGAGATTCTGAACACTGAACACTGAACACTCGCTGAAGCGAAGTCCAGAGCGACAGCCGCAGCAGTACCAACAGGGTTGCGCGCCTCGATTCCGTGATCGCGATCATGCCTATGCGTTCAGCCCCGCTCCGTGTGAGTGGAGATTCCGGGGAGGTAATGACGAATCGGCACATGCTTTGCCCACTACTGGAGTAGAAGTAAAGTTATCCCATTGATTTGAGTTACCTATGCGAAAGCTACGATCCCTCAGTCTTGCACTTTGCGCGATAGTTTACGTGCCATTTGCGATAGGCGCAGGCGCTCCAAACCTGCCGCAATCCGTCGAAGCAGCAACGAATGCCCTGAGTGCGGCGCAAGTGGACCGCGATGCATGTCGACAATTGGCAACGGATCTGCTGGATGGCGTATCCGCTTATCCAGCATCGAACCTCGCCGGCGACGCTCTGTATCTTGCGGTAAAGCTCGAGCGAATCGCCGGTGATCACGAGGCGGCGCTGGCGGCGGCGCGACGGATTCTGCTCGATTATCCGCGCTCCGAGCATGCGCCGGAGGCGTTCCAGTACGTTTGGGATGCGCAAACTTCTCAAGGCGCGAATCCCAGCGCGGGTGCGGAAACCGCGCGCGAATTTGCAGAAAGTCTGGGTAATGCCCCGAATGCGGACAGCTATTACGAAATTGCGCTGGATGCGTACGCCGCGGGAAATCAGTGGAAGGAAGCCGCGGAGCTGTGTCGATACTTTCTGGAAACTGCGGCGATGAACTCGGACCTGCCCGAACTTTATATTACCGTCGCCGACGTCGCGCTGCGCGCCGATGAGAATTCACTTGCGCGCGACGCGCTCGATCAATTCAGCTCCCGCTATTCCCCGCTTCCGCAAATGGTCATGGCTAAGAACAGGCTCGGTCACGTGCACATGGCGCTCGGCAATCGCGAGCCGGCGAAGCAAGCCTTTTCGCAAGCGTGGACGCTGTTCACGAAGCATCGCGGAAAGCCGGGTTATGTTGATCATGACGTAAGACACGCCGCCGCCGAAGCGTTGTGGACGCTGCAATCGGCGGATAAAGATGCATTGGATCGTATGGCGGCGCAGGGCCTCGATGTGAATGAGTCTCAGTTGCGAAAGATCGTGCGCAAGTTGACCGACGCGTGCGCCGAAATTACGGAAGCCGATTCTCATTTTGCCTTGCAGACGTTGACTGCCATGGGTGACGCGACCGCGATTCTCGCCAGACAAGTCGGCAGCGCGCGACTCAGCCGGGTGAAAAGCAACGCATCGGCCGCATCGGAAGATTCGCCGATTGCGGAAGCCCTCGACCTGTGTGCGCGAGCGGCCGAATACTACACTGCCGCGTTTGAGTATTCCTGCGAAAGCACCGAGTCGCGATCCGCGCGCGCAGCCTCCGATCTTGCAGCCGAAAAAGTCTTCGAAATAATGAGATTGCGCGCGGATCTGCAAAATCAATGGGCGCTGGAACTGCTGGAAAGGAATCCGCCGCAGATGCCCGGAACCCGCGACGATGAACTGAGACTTCGATACCTGATCAAGACGGTTGCTCCGGTGGCGATGACGGGACTTGATTATGTGGCGGAAGTGCTGGACTTGCCCTCCTACATGCCGATTGACGAGCAGAAGTCCGCCCTGCGGTCACAGGCCGACGCCACTCTGAAAATCGTGGCGCAGGAGCTGTTCTCGCAGTGTCAGGAACAATGGCGGCAAACGGCGTCTGCCGCGATTCAAGTCGGGTCTTCGGTCAGCTTCGGCATTCGCACTTCCAACTCGTCGAATCTTGTCGAAGGACTTGATGACAAAGTAGACATGGCTGCGCGCTTTGCCGCGAGTGCCTGTCCCGAACTGTCCCGCATCGCCGAAGCCGTGAGCGCCCGGGAAATCTGGCCGGACGGGCTGAGTTTCTGGATCCAGCTCGAAGTTCGAATGTATGCGGAGTATACACAAGCCTGCGCTACCGTGGCGGCGAGCCTTCAGGACGGCGCAGGACGAATGAAAGTCCATCCCGACTCTCCGGACGGTAGTCTGAAAACGCTGCTCTTGAGGCTGGCGCGGTCGGGCGCCGATGACGAGTATCGTTACCTTGTGCATTGGCACGATCGCGTGGCGGAAATGGGTGCGGATATCCCGTTGAACCAGCGAATGCAGATGCGACTGGCCGAACTGAATCCGAAACTCTACGGTCTGGACGGAACCTACCCGTCGGCCAACCGGCAACCTTGACTTTCCGCGGAAAAATCCCCATATTATATCAGCCAAGGAAATCGGCGCCGCCCTCGGGCGGTGCCTTTTTCGTGACAGGATAAATCGCGCCAGTGTCTCGTTTCGGGTATGGCGTCTCTTGGAGTGTTAATGGGCATTCTGAGAGATCCCGGACTTTCACGCGGCGAAGACACGAACCGAAAAACGAACTAATTGAGTTAGACTACTATGCGTCAACGAACACACACATGCGGTGAACTCCGCGCAACAGATATCCAAAAGACCGTCACGCTTCAGGGATGGGTTCATCGAACGCGCGATCTCGGCGGGCTCGTTTTTATCGATCTGCGCGATCGCTACGGCAAGACACAGGTCGTTGTGCATCCGCAGGAACAGCCGCAGCTTGCGGAGCTTGCTCATCGATTGCACAACGAGTGGGTCGTGGAGTTTGTCGGCAAGGTTCATGCTCGCCCGCAGGGCATGATCAATGCGGAGATGCCCACGGGTGAAGTTGAAGTGCAAGCGACGGATTTGGTCGTGCTGAATGAATGCCCGCCGCTGCCGTTTCAACTTGACGAGGCGCACAAGTCGGCCGAAGAGTTGCGGCTGAAGTACCGTTATATTGATCTGCGCCGGCCCGAGTTGCAGAACATTCTGATGCTTCGGCACCGCATGGCCAACCTTGCGCGCGAACACTTCACCGAGGAAAACTTCATTGAGGTGGAGACTCCGTATCTGGTCAAGAGCACTCCCGAAGGCGCGCGCGATTATCTGGTGCCGAGCCGGGTCTGGCCCAACAAGTTCTATGCTCTGCCGCAATCTCCGCAAATCTATAAACAGATCCTCATGGTCGCCGGATTCGACCGCTATTTCCAGATTGTGAAGTGTTTTCGCGACGAGGACCTGCGATTTGACCGGCAGCCGGAGTTCACCCAGATCGACGTAGAACTTACCTTTCCGTCCTTTGACGCGATTTTCGGTGTGGTCGAGCGGTTCTTTGCCAAGGTGATGCATGCCGCGTGGAATCTGGAAATTCGGCAGCCATTCCCGAGACTGTCCTATGAGCACGCGATGGAGACCTACGGAAGCGATAAGCCGGATTTGCGATACGATCTGAAGTTTGTGGATCTGTCCGGCCAATTCAACGGATGTGAGTTCAAGATTATTGCTTCGGCACTTGATCAGGGTCACGCCGTGAAGGGAATGGTCCTGGCGGACAAAGCCGGTTTGTCCCGCAAGGAGAGTGGCGAGCTCGAAGAACTTGCCAAGTCCACGGGTCTGGCCGGAATCATTCCCTTGAAATACACCACCGAGGGATTTGCGGGAGTACTCAGCGGCAAGGTGCCGGATGCGATGCTTGACTCCGTGGTGAAGGCCGTTCATGCTAAGCCCGGCGATCTTGTGCTGGTCGGAGTCGGAAAGCGGTCAACACTGCTTCCGGCGTTAGGAAACTTCCGCCGGAAACTTGCGGAGAAATTCCAATTGTTCGATCCCAACGACCGGACCAAAGCCTCGTTGTTCTGGGTCACGGATTTCCCGCTGTTTGAGAAAGATGAAGAGAGCGGAGAGATCTATCCGACACATCACCCGTTTACCTCCTTCTACGAAGAGGATGAGCCTCTGCTCGCCAGTGAACCCTGGAAAGTGCGCTCCACGGCCTATGACCTGGTCATGAACGGGACCGAGTTGATTTCCGGTTCGATTCGTATTCATGATCCTAAACAGCAGGCCAGAATCTTCGAATTCCTCGGAATTTCTCAGGCCGAGGCCGAACTGAGATTCGGTTTCCTTGTCGATGCGCTTCGATTCGGAGCCCCGCCGATGGGAGGATTTGCGATCGGATTTGACCGGCTGATCATGAACTTGACCGGTGGGTCAATTCGGGACGTGATTGCCTTTCCAAAGACCAATATGGCTCAGAGTTTGATGGACGGATGCCCTTCAGATGTTGATCCCAAGCTCATAAAAGACCTGTATTTGGATATGGTCGATCCACAGGTAAGTTGAATTTTTAGCGCACTCGATTCACGATTCGACCTGGAGGAATAGGGGATAAGTGAACTAACCGCTTGACTTGCCCCTGCCGATTTCGTATTTTCTGTTATTGGACCCAACTGCAAAGGTAAGGACGTTTCAATCCGTTAGAGTGGAAGACCCGCTCACCAGACTATTAGATTGCTAAGAATCCGTTAGCCTCTGTTTTTTAGAGATTTCTCTAAAGAAATAGAGGCGTTCTTTATTTCTACGAAACCGACTCGCATAGGAACCGATCTGACAACGAAGAACTCCGAGGCCGAAGCCAGACCCGACGAAAACACCGAAATCGTAGAGATTCCGGTCGAGGAGGGCATCCTCAGACCTCTGCTCGGTCCGGGAGATGCCAACCTACACTACCTCCAACGCTCTTTCGGCACCCGTATCACAGCCAGGAAGGAGAAGATCCTGCTGCGAGGCGCACCCGCGGAAAACGCGAGGGTTGTACAGATCATCGGTGACCTTGTGGCGACGACCAGACGGAAGGGCCTGTTGACGACCTCTGACGTCGACATGGCGGTGCGACTGGCGGGGAGCAACTCGACGGAGCCGGCAGACAGCAGCGTCGATTCCTCTGTGACGATTATCCGCGCCGGAGACCGGAGCTACGGTCCGCGTTCGGCTGGACAGGAACAGTATTACAAGGCGATACAGAATCATCACATCACGTTTGGAATCGGTCCGGCAGGAACAGGAAAAACCTTCATCGCCGTGGCGGTGGCGGTACAGCAGTTCTTTGCGGGAAAGTACGACCGGATCGTGCTCTGCCGCCCGGTTGTCGAGGCCGGGGAGAGTCTCGGATTCCTGCCGGGAGACGTGCAGGAAAAAGTCGATCCGTATTTCCGGCCCCTGTACGATGCCCTGATGAAAATGATTCCGGCGGACCGGTTGCGGAAATTCTTCGATCGTTCGGCAATTGAGATTGCTCCGCTGGCATACATGCGCGGTCGAACGCTCGACAATGCATTTGTCATTCTTGATGAAGCGCAGAATACGAATGTGTTGCAGATGAAGATGTTTCTCACGCGATTGGGAGAAAATTCCAAGGCGGTGATTACGGGAGACGTCACGCAGATTGACCTTCCGCGAAGAGGGGACAGCGGGCTGCTTACGATCTCGAAAATTCTTGAAGGCATTCCCGGGATAAACTTTTCGTATTTTGATGAACGCGACGTGGTTCGGCATCCGCTGGTGCGCCGCATCATCCTCGCGTATGACAAATATGATGCGGATCGGGAAGCGAACGGCAAGTCTGAAGTGGAAGGCCAAAAAACCGAGATGCCTTCCCCGTCCGGTGACTGAGCAGGTTTTGTCAAGAGCGGGTGCGCGGGTGCGCTGCGAGCTGGTCTCTACCATCCCGCGCGTGCGCATTCACAGAGAGTTCGTTTTGTTGTGTATGAAATCCGCGGCCCGGCGACTTGATCACAAACGAGGCACCGTGAGCGGGATTATCGTCGACGATCGCCGCATGGCGGAGTTGCACAGAGAGTTTGCCGGCGTCGGCGGCACGACGGATGTCTTGACATTTGATCTGGCATCCGGTCCCGACGAGATCGAGGGCGAGATCTACGTCTGTCTCGACCAAGCGCGGCGACAGGCGAAGGAATATGGTGTTACCTTGCGGGAGGAGATTGGTAGACTTACGGCACATGGTGTCTTGCATTTGGCCGGTTACGATGATGCCACCCAGGCGGATCGCGAAGAAATGCGGCGGCTGGAAGATCGCTCGCTGGCCGAGGCCCGGAGAGTGCTCGGATGAGTGAATCCTTTCCGGTTGTCGGTACCGTTGTCTTCTTCGCACTGCTGTTGATTTCGGCGTTCTTTTCCTCAAGCGAGACGGCGCTGTTTTCCCTGACGCGCGCGCAAATCGAAGAATTGTCGAAACGCAAGGATGCCGCAGCGCTGCGAGTGTCCAGACTCCTTGCCGATCCGCAGCGCCTTTTGATCGTGTTGCTCACCGGCAATACGATCATGAACATTCTAGCGGCAACGATTGCCGCGCTGATCACTTCGCAATTGGTTGGTACGACCGCGGTGGCGTGGCTCGTGTTCGCGATTCAGGTTGTGGCCGTCACGGTGCTCATCGTGATTGTCGGCGATATTCTGCCGAAGCTGGCGGCGATTCGCGATCCGCAGCGGTGGGCTTTGCGGGCATCCGTGGGCATTTCTTTTGTCACCTGGTTGCTTTCGCCGCTCGTGTTCTTGTTATTGCCGTTGACCGCGATGATTGCGAGAATGTTCGGGGTTGAACGAAAGCGATTGTGGATCTCGGAAGAGGAGATAAAAACCCTTGCCGAAGTCGGAGAGGAGAAGGGCGCGCTCGAGAGTTCGGAGCGCGAACTGATCCATTCGATTTTCGAATTCGGCGATACGACGGTTCGTGAGATCATGGTCCCGCGCACGGATATTCGCTGCCTCGAGACTTCCACACCCTTGGACGGTCTGCTGGCGTTCATTCGCGAATCGGAGCATACGCGAATTCCGATTTTCAGCGGATCGCTTGACAACATCGTCGGGATTCTACACACGAAGGACTTATTGCTGAGCTACCCGTTTGCCGAGCCGTTTGATCTTGCCGCCAGGCTCAGGCCGGCGACCTTCGTGCCCGAGACGAAACTCATTTCCGAGTTGTTGAAGCTGTTTCAAGAGCAGCGGCTGCACATGGCCATTGTCGTCGATGAATACGGCGGCACGGCCGGGTTGGTAACTCTGGAGGATGTGATTGAAGAGATTGTCGGGGAGATTCAGGACGAACACGATACCGAGCGACCGCTGTGGACCAAGGTCGACGAGCGAACGATTATGGCCGATGCGCGACTCGACGTGGAAACCGTAAATCTGGTGCTCAACGACGATGTGATTCCGACCGATCAGGATTACGAAACGCTGGGAGGATTTATTCTGGCCGAGCTTGGAGAGTTCCCCGAAGCACGAACCTCGGTGGAATATCATAATTACGAGTTCGTGGTGGAAGAGACTCACGCACACCGGCTGGTGCGAGTGAAGATTGTGAAGCGTGAGCCGTTGCCGGAATCCGCGACATGAGCTTCCGGGATCGATTAAAACGAAGACTGTGCTGGTTGTGGTGGTCGTTCCGAAAGGAGTCGCCATCGTCGCAAATCAAGTTTCCCGGCAGCGGTTTCAAACCGCGTCATTTGATGCTGGTGCTGCCGCCGGAGTTTCATGAATTTGACGTTGCACGGCGACTTGTCGAACCGCTCATCCGTCAGTTAGAGCCGATGAAGACCACGATTGTGGTCAGGGAGAATTTCCGGACGTGGCTGGCTCGTGACCCGGGGATTCACGTGCTCACTTTTGATTTGAACAAAAAAAACTGGCTGGGGCTGCCGAGCAACGGGATCTGCGAGAAGACGCGCGAACTTGCGGCGGATCTTGCGATTGACCTGACGCCGATTTTCAGTCCCTATACGGCGGCATTGTGTGCTTCTTCAAATGCTCCGGTGAGAATTACACTCGACGGCGAAGAGACGCACGGATTCTATAATGTTCAGTTGCAGTCGGGCGAACCGAAAGATTTGGCGGATCGATACCAAAACCTACTCCAGTATGTATAAGGATGGAGCGGAGTTTATGACAACGGCGGGCCGCGGGTCCGCCTTTTTGTCATTCATGAGCAGCAAGGAGCGATACCCGTGACCGATTTGCTGACATCTGAAATCGATGAAGTGACCGGAAGAGAGTTTATCAAGCTGGTCGAGATCATGCGCACGCTCCGCTCACCACAGGGTTGTCCTTGGGATCGCGAGCAGACGCATGAATCGCTGCGACCGTATCTGATGGAGGAAACGTACGAAGTTCTCGACAGCATTGACGGTGGGAGGTACGGCGAACTCAAAACAGAGCTTGGCGACCTGCTGCTGCACATTATTTTTCATTCGCAACTTGCTGCAGAATCGGGCAGCTTCACGATTGCAGAAGTGTTACAGGGAATCAACGATAAACTGATACGTCGCCATCCGCATGTGTTTGGCGACGGTCAACTGGAGAATAGTACACAGGTGCATCAGCAGTGGGAGCGGCTGAAGTTGAAAGAGAAAGAGCGTCCACAGCTTCTGGAAGGTGTACCTCTGCATCAACCTGCGCTCAATCGCGCCTTTCGGGTGCAGGAAAAGGCCGCCGGTGTTGGGTTTGATTGGCCGGACACAGCGCCGGTGTGGGAGAAAATACAAGAGGAGCTGCGTGAGTTACGAGTGGAGATTGACTCCGGACGGAAAGATCGGGTTGAGCATGAACTCGGGGACTTGTTGTTCTCGATCGTCAACCTTAGTCGCAAGCTGCAGGTGAATCCTGAAGACGCGCTGCGGCGATCGATTGCATCGTTTACGCGGCGGTTCAACTTCATCGAATCGAGGCTTGCGGAGATGGGGAAAGGGCTGCACGACACGGACCTGGCTGAGATGGACGGACTCTGGAATGAAGCGAAACAGCATATCGATTAGCCGCGCGGATCCCGGTGCACGCGAACCCGGCTCTTCCGAGGTTGAGAAGTCGCGATCCCGGCAGCGGTTGATCGAGACTTCGGTCGCGCCTGAACGGGCGCTGCTGGTCGGCCTATGGTGGTCGGGAATGTCCGAGTCGCTCTCTCAAGAATACCTCGATGAATTGGATATGCTTGCGCAAACGGCCGGTGCGGAGGTCGTCGGCAAGGAATTGGTGAAGCGGGGGCGAAAGGATCCCGCATTATTCATCGGCACCGGCAAAGCTGAGGAGTTGGCTGAAATCGTCGCCGGGACAGGAGCCAACCTTGTAATCTTTGATGAAGATCTCGCGCCGGCACAAAACCGGAATCTGGAGGACGCCCTTGGCGTGCGCGTGCTTGACCGCAGCGGGTTGATCCTCGATATCTTTGTTCGTCGCGCGCGAACTCGAGAAGCTCGAACACAGGTCGAGCTGGCGCAGCTTCGATATCTCTTGCCGAGGTTGGCCGGAGCGTGGACGCACCTCGAGCGTCAGCGGGGCGGTATCGGGTTGCGGGGACCGGGTGAAACGCAGATTGAAACCGACCGGCGGATTATTCGCACACGGATATCGGTACTTGAAGAAGAGTTGAAGCACATCGAGCGCGTGCATGACACGCAGCGGGCGGGCAGGGAGGAGCTGGTGAGATTTGCGCTTGCCGGATATACCAATGTCGGCAAGTCGACGCTCATGAATGTGCTGACGGGGGCCGGAGTGTACGAAGAGAATTTGCTATTCGCCACATTGGATTCGACGACTCGGAGGTTGCGGTGGGAGGCGAAATTCCCGGCGGTTTTGTCCGATACGGTTGGGTTCATCCGCAAACT
>CAZGVT010000103.1:0-9979 GCA_964529255.1 uncultured Alphaproteobacteria bacterium
GGGTCACGGCCGACGCTCGAAGAATCCCTGTGAAGGTCAGTTCGCGCGTCTCCTTTGGATCGTTCTCCGCTGTGCTTGATCACTATGTAGAACCTCGCGGGCTTCCTTCACCTTAGCCCTGGCCGGAAGGTCCCTGAACAGATGTTCGACGGGTGCGTCCAGTCCCCTTAAGAGCGTTTTGGCAGATGACTAGGAGCGCACCCGTTTTTCATACTTAACAGCTTGGTTGAGTGCGGATATTTTTGTAAGACTTCAATTTCCGCTTGATTTCCTCACGTTAAAGGCTTTAATTACGCCACCACACACCGGGCACTCAAAACAGCCTGCTCCCACGGGCCAACTGACTGCCCATATGTCCAATTCCCTTGCCGCCATCCGGGCGGTGAAATCTCCCATCTGCAGAACAAGACTCACTTCAAATTTACGCGAAAGCACGCTATGGTAGCAGCACGAAGGGTCCTGCTCGTTTCTCTCGTGATGGTACCCTGCCTGTTGTTCGGCGCGGACGAACCTGTCATTGTCGTCAACGCGGGCGCATCGCCAACGTCGGTGGAACTCTCCGATGTGCCCAATGATGACGGCTCCGGCGTGGATGTTCGTTGGGTGCCGAGCAACGCGCAGGGATTTACCATCATCGGCTATGAGATCATGATGTCGAAACAGCCGACCGGGCCGTTTGAGTCGGTGGGCTCCGCCAGGCCCAATGAAACTTCCGTGCGAGTGACCGCCGGCGAGAGGTTTCGGATTCGCGCAGATTCGGCACTTTATGTGAAGGTCGTAGCGTTGGACTCGACGGTACTCGCCATCGCGGACACTTCGAGGACCGACACAGTTGTGTACCGCAACGTGCGCTGGCCAAGGCGAAGCGAATCGGCGGTGCAGGGTCCGTTTCAAACCCGGCTTTCCTGGTTCAACTGGGGACGGCTCAATATTCTCTTGCTGATCGCCTTCTTCTTTGGATTGGTGCTCTATCTCGTCAAGAAGTCCAAGGCGGGCGGAGAATTGAAATTCCGTCGTCTTGCCGGCATTGACGCCATCGACGAGGCAATTGGTCGCGCCACTGAGCTGGGCAAACCCGTTTTGTACATTCCGGGCACGCAGAATATTGAGAATATTCAGACCATCGCGTCGATTCAGTTGCTGACGTCCGTTGCCGGCAAGTGCGCCAGTTACGATACACCGATTGTCGTACCGTTGAATCGCGCATTCATGGTCGGTGTGGCCGAAGAGGCCGTGAAGCAGGGCTATATGAATGCCGGACGGCCGGACGCCTATCAGCGCGACAATATTCGCTATCTTTCGGATGAGCAGTTTGCTTTTACGAGCGGTGTTGCAGGAATCATGATGCGCGAGAAGACCGCTGCGCACCTCTATCTCGGAGCGTTTTTCGCCGAATCGCTCATTCTGTCTGAAACCGGATTCTCCACGGGGGCGATTCAGATTGCGGGCACCGCGAACGTCCACCAGCTACCGTTCTTTGTGGTGGCCTGTGACTATACGCTTATCGGAGAGGAGTACTTTGCAGCCAGCGCCTTGGTGACGAAAAACCATGACATGCTGGGCACGGTCAAGGCAACGGACTGGGTGAAGTTGACTATTATTGGCGCTCTGCTTGTGGCAATGATCATCGAGTTGTGGGGGATTCACTACCTCAGCAACTGGTTTACCGTGAACTGAGGGAGGAAACAACCAGATGAAAAGAGAAATCCCGATTCTGATCACTCTGATTTTCGGAGTGTTCATGATCATTCAGTTCTTCATTCCGCATCCGACGGTAAATGAGATCGCCGGCAGGCTTCAGGGCTGGGCCATTATTGTGATCTCATTTTCCTATGTGCTGGGTTCGGCGAATATCCTGCGCATCAACGGCGAGCTGGTTTATCGCAAGGCGGCGAATTGGCCCTACAAGCTTGTGCTGATCCTCTCGTTTTTCCTGATGATGATTCCGGGTTTGATTG
Organism: uncultured Alphaproteobacteria bacterium; assembly: GCA_964529255.1. GTDB lineage: Bacteria > Electryoneota > RPQS01 > RPQS01 > RPQS01 > CAZVXJ01. The sequence continues at coordinate 1,959 of CAZGVT010000103.1, forward strand.
GCGGAATCAGGGAGGGAGACTGGGCCAATGACCGCCTGTTCGCGAATATCTACGTGCCGATGGCGTCGACCATGTACGCGTCGTTGGCGTTCTTTATTGCATCGGCGGCGTTTCGCGCATTCCGCATTCGAACGTGGCAGGCCTCGGTTCTGGCAATTACGGCGATTCTGGTCATGCTGGGTCGAATTCCGATCAGCACGATGATCTGGTCGCAGTTTCCGGATCTTGTGGATTGGATCATGAGCGTGCCTAATGCAGTCGCGCAGCGAGGCATATTGATCGGCGCGGCATTGGGCGCAATCGCAACCGGTCTGAAAGTGATCCTTGGAATTGAGCGCAGCTACTTGGGCCGCGAGTAACCGAGCGGGAAAGCCAAACCATGCAAGAAAAATCATTTCTCGACAAGATAGAGCGGCTCGATCGTCGGTGGGTATTCCTGTTCATCGGTCTCGCAGTTGCATTTCCACTTTTTTTCAAATTCGGTATCGCACCGGATGTCACTCCTCCCGTGCAGGCCTACCATGACGCCATTGAGTCGCTGCCCGAAGGCTCGATGGTCTTGTGTTCGTTTGATTATGATCCCGGATCGCGTGCCGAATTGAATCCGATGGCGCAGGCAACGCTACGTCACTTGATGAAGAAGAAACACAAGGTTGTGTTGCTGACGCTATGGGCAACCGCTCCGGCGCTGATTGAAAACAACATCAATCTCGTGTGTCGCGATGAGTACAAGGCAAAGTACGGAGAAGACTACGTCTACCTCGGGCAAAAGGAAGGTCGTGAGGCCGTGATGGTTGAGATGGGCCGATCCATTCGTTCGACATTTCCGTTGGATTACTTCCACACCCCGATTGAGCAGATTCCCTTGATGCGCAATGTCGAGAATTACTCCAGTTTTTCCCTGCTGATCAATGTTTCGGCGGGCTATCCCGGCACGAAGGAGTACGTGCAGTACGTTCAGTCGCGCTTCAGCATCAAGATGGTCAGCGGTGCATCGGCAGTATCAGTTCCTGAGTACTCGGCGTACTTCCAGAGCGGGCAACTTTCCGGGCTGCTCACCGGCATCAGCGGCGCGGCCGAGTACGAGAAGCTAATCCATGCTTCCGGACTTGCCACGATTACCATGGGCGGTCAAACTATGGGCCACCTGGTGATCATCTTCTTTATTCTCATCGGCAATGTTCTGTACTTTGTCAACCGCGGCAGGAGGAAGGCCTGATGGACTTTTTTTGGATAAGCGTTGCCGCATTCTGTACAATCTCTGTACTGAGCTTTCTCTACAAGGACAATCCGTTCTACAAATTCGTAGAGCATCTGTTTGTCGGGCTCGCCGCGGGCTACGTTGTCTGCACGGAGTTTTACAACGTGTTTATGCCGAACCTGTGGCGGCCACTAACTGCGGGACAGGACTACTGGTTGATTATCCCGTTCCTGATGGGTATTGCGCTATTCACGCGATTCACGAACAACATCTCGTGGATCTCGCGTTACCCGATGTCGCTCATCATCGGCACGTATGCGGGGCTTGCGGTAATCGGATTCGCATCCGGCGACCTGGTATTGCAGATTCAGGCGAGCCTGATTCCAGTGATTGATGTACCGACTGCGCAGGAGTTTGCTGCAAATCCGGGACTCATGCCGCTGCTTGACTTACTGCGCAACCCGATATTCACCCTTGGGCTGGTCAGTGTGTTGTTCTACTTCTTCTTCTCGATTGAACAGCGCGGATCCCTGCGCTATGTCGCCTTGACCGGTACGACATTCCTTATGGTCGGCTTCGGAGCCGGCTACGGTTATACCGTGATGAATCGCATCGCCCTGCTCTTCGACCGGTTATACTTCCTGATGGTTGACTGGCTGCATCTGGCGAAAGTCTGATCGGCGACATCGATTTTAACTATGCGAAGCGGGCGAGTCAGTTGACTCGCCCGCTTCGCATAGGCAATTCTCGCGGCGTAACTTAGAGGATCATGTCACCGATACGATTCCAGCGAACAAGATTCCAGAATTTTGCCCAGGACACGTGTTTGTTGTAGCTGAAATATATCACCAACGCCTGCCCGACAATGTTCTCTTCCGGTACAAATCCCCAGTAGCGGGAATCCTCGGAATTGTCGCGGTTATCCCCCATCACGAAGTAGTGCCCCGTGGGAACGGTAATCGGCCCATAATTGTCGCGATTCCACGGCACACCCGGCCTGGAACCGTACATCCTCCGCTCCTCCACACCGGCAGGTTCAGCCCACGGCTTGGAGAATTTTGAGAGCGGCGGATTCTCCATGACTTTTCCGTCGACCAACACTACTCTACCTTTGATTTCGAGGGTCTGCCCGGGGCCCGCAATGCAGCGCTTGATATAGTTCAGACTTGGATCCTTGGGATACTTGAAGACGACGATATCGCCCGATTGAACGTCCCGCGGTCCTTCAAACTTATGAGAAGGAATAGAGAAACCGATCTTGGTGAACGGGATGCCGATCCAGTCGGGAGTGCGAACCCCGTAAACGAATTTATTAACGAGCAGGAAATCGCCCACGAGCAGCGTGTCCTCCATCGATCCCGTGGGAATACGAAACGCTTCGACGGTGGTAACACGGATGAAGAACACCATCAGGATCAGAGCAAAGAGAAACTCCGTCCAATCCCTCACGACTCCCTTGGGTCTGGAAGTTACTTCACCCATTGGCGACTGCACGGTCTTGTCTGCGGAATACTGCACAAAATGTCCTGCTGTTAAACCTGTTAAATGTCTGCCACGTCGATGGACCGGCTACTCCGCCTTGAGAATCGCCAGAAACGCCTCCTGGGGAATCTCCACGTTGCCGATCGATTTCATTCTTTTCTTTCCCGCCTTTTGTTTCTCGAGCAGCTTCTTCTTCCGTGTGATATCGCCGCCATAACATTTTGCAAGCACGTTCTTGCGCATCGCTTTCACGGTTGACCGTGCGATGATTCTCGAACCCAGCGCGGCCTGAATTGCCACGTCGAACATCTGGCGCGGAATCAGCTTTTCGAGCCGGTCACACACCCGCCGCCCCCAATCGTATGCCTTGTCCGTGTGAACAATTATCGAAAGCGCGTCCACAATGTCACCGTTGACTAGAATATCCAGCTTTGTCAATTCGCTGGGCCGGTACTCGAGTAGCTCATAGTCGAATGAGGCATAGCCCCTCGAAATGCTCTTCAGCTTGTCGTAGAAATCGAAAATGACCTCCGCAAGCGGAAACTCGTAATGGAGATTGGCCCGCGTCGCATCGAGGTAAACCGTATCCAAATGGATCCCGCGCTGCTCGATGGAGAGCTGCATGATCGGGCCGATGTACTCTTCGGGAGTGATAATCGACGCCTTGATATACGGCTCTTCGAGGTGATCCGTGACGCCGGCTTCGGGCAACTGCACGGGATTGTCCACCAGCTTTTCCGAGCCGTCTGTCAGCAACGCGCGGTATTCAACTGACGGCACGGTGCAGACCAAATTGAGATTGTATTCCCGCTCGAGCCGCTCCTGCACGATTTCAAGATGCAGCAGTCCAAGAAATCCGGCGCGGAATCCGAAGCCCAGAGCGACCGAAGTCTCCGGCTCATACAAAAGAGAGGAGTCATTCAGCTTCAGCTTGCCAAGCGAGTCCCTCAGCAACTCATAGTCATTGGTATCGGCCGGATAAATTCCGGCGAACACCATCGGCTTGACTTCCCGGTAGCCGGGGAGCGGAGTGCCCGCCGGCCGATTCGCATCATAAATCGTGTCACCGACGCGGATCTCGCGCACATCGCGGCAACCCGTGACGACGTACCCGACATCTCCGGCGGAGAGCGAGTCCTTCTTGATCTGACTCAATCGCAAGATCCCGACGTCAATGACCTCATACTGCTTGCCGGTTGCGGCAAATTTGATCTGAGTGCCGGCGCGGATCGCACCGTCGACCACGCGCACGTAAGCGATGGCACCGCGATACGACTCATAAACGGAATCAAAGATCAATGCGCGAAGAGGAGCGTCGGGGTTTCCCGCCGGCGGAGGAACTTTCTTGATGACCGCATCGAGAATGGTCTCGATATTCTGGCCCGTTTTGGCGCTGACTTTGAGGATGTCCTCCTCGTCGCAACCGAGAAGATCGGCAATCTGATGCATTACTTCCTCGACGCGCGCGACGGGCAAATCTATCTTGTTGATGACGGGAATGATCTCCAGTCCCGCATCGAGGGCCAGATAGAGATTCGACAGCGTCTGTGCTTCAAGTCCCTGACTGGCATCCACAACGAGGAGCGCGCCTTCGCAAGCCTTCAGGCTGCGCGACACCTCGTAGGTGAAGTCGACGTGTCCGGGAGTGTCAATGAGATTGAGAATGTATTCCTCACCGCTTGCCGTCCGGTGATGCATCGTGATCGGATGCATCTTAATCGTGATTCCGCGTTCCTTTTCGAGATCCATCGAATCCAGCACTTGCTTGGTCATCTGCCGCGCATCAAGCGTGTGCGTTAGCTCAAGCAAGCGGTCCGCGAGCGTCGATTTCCCGTGATCGATATGGGCTACGATACAAAAGTTGCGTGTAAATTCCTGCATTATCCGGTGGGCGAGGTCCCGCTGGGAGGCGAGACGACGTGCTGGCTGACACTGCTCTCCGGTTCAAGCGGCATGACAATCCAACAGATGATGTAGAGCAGCACTCCGGTTCCGAAAAGGAAGATCAGCGCCAACCAGATCAAGCGGATGATCGTGGGATCGATATTGAAGTACGTACCAAACCCAGTGCAAACACCGGCGATCTTTCGCCCTTCCCGAATTCTCATTAAGCGGCGAATCGAACCCTGTTGATAGGAAGACTGAGTGTCGGACATTTCTTGCTCCTGAATTGTACCTTCCGGCTGGGAGGTCTGTGGTGTGCGTTTTTGCCAGATAATCATGCCGATGCCTGCAAGCACGAGAACGACCGGGCCAATCCAGCGAATGTCCCAAACGTCCCAAAACGCGGGGAAGAACAGTGTCATAAGCGAAATGACTCCCGCGCTTACCAGAAATGCCCCCATAACGACGATCGATTTTCGCGAACTCAGTGGTTCGCGCGGGGCATACGGAGTAGCTGCACCGGCACCTTCGAGAGGAATGACAATCCACCCTATAATGTAAACGAGTACGCCGCCGACTCCGTTGGAGAGTACGGTGAGAGCCACGTAGAGTACACGTATCAGTACCGGGTCGAGGCCGAAGTAGATGGCGATGCCTCCGCAGACTCCTGCAAAGACCCGTTCGTTTCTGGACCGGGTGATACGCCGTAGAGTGCGTTCCATAGTCAACCTCTCACGATTGTAGCGGCATGATCTCGAGAATTTTCCAACTGACGAGTCCGGCGGGGACCTCGATTTCGACAGTGTCTCCGACCTTTGCGCCGATAAGACCTTTGCCGACCGGACTCAGGTGATTGATTTTGCCTTCCGTCGGACTGGCTTCCGTCGGCGAGACAATCGAGAACTCCTTCTCGACGTTCTTGGATAGATCCATCACACGGACCCGCGTGAATAACCGGACCTGGTCCGTCTTCACATTGGACTCGTCGATGAGGATCGCATTCTGCAGGGTCATTTCGAGTTGAAAGATCTTGTAATCGATCCGGCTGAGATCTTCCTTGGCCGCGTGATACTCCGCGTTCTCAGAGAGATCTCCGTGACCGCGAGCTGTGGCCAGTTGAACCACCATAGCCGGTCTCTTAACCAACTTCCATTCCTCAAGTTCTGCGACGAGCTTATCGTGGCCCGCCCTGGTCATGAACTGCTTCTCCAAATCCGTCGTCTCCGCTATTTCCAAACTCCGAAATACTCCTTCAGCGAATGAGCAAGGCCGGTGGCAACGCGGCTAAGAAACCGGTCGTCCAACAGCAGCTCTTCCTCGGCTGGGTTCATCAAATATGCGGTCTCTACGAGCACCGCTGGAAAGTCGGTCGGTCTCACGACCGCGAAATTCGCATCGTGGACCCCATCATCGCGCAATCCGGTGGCCGCCAGCAAATGCCTCTGCACGATCTCGGCCGCCCGGCGGGACGACGAAGTGTAGAAGTAAGTGCCGCTTCCGGTTCGTACAAACGGGTTGCTTCCGTCCGGCAGGGCATTCGCGTGCAAGCTCAGAAAGAAATCGGCCTGTGCCTTGCGTGCGATCTCCACTCGCTCGTACAGACTAAGATTTCTGTCCTCCACTCTGCTCTGCACAACTATGGCACCGGCGCGCCTCAACTCACGCTCAACCATGCCGGCAAGCCTCAGTACTACGTCCTTCTCGCGGGTGCCGAGCGGGCCTACGGCCCCGGACGCGTCACCACCATGCCCCGCATCCACCACCACAATCTTGCCGCGCAACTTTCGGTCTCGCGCGGCAATTGGTTTTGGGATGCGGACAATGAACATCTCGTCGGCGATATTGATCGAGTAGCCCCGGCGAATCGGCTCCCGGCAACGTATTTCGAGTTCAAGCGCTTCGGCAGTTTGCACCCAAACGACATCGTCTACACCGCTCACGCGATCGAGATACGCGAATCTGTCAATCACAGCATCGGTTGCAACGAGTCGAATCAATAGACTCTTCCCGTCACTGCTCAGAGCGCTCGACCATACCGGCGCACCCGCAAGTCGAAAGCTCAAGATATCTGCACCGTCCTCGCTGCTGCACCGGCCATCACCAAGGGCAGAACGCCCGAGGACCGCGTCATCGATTGCTTCGACGAAACGTCTCTCGATTACACCGCGCCGATTCGCCCCGAAGTCAAGCTCGAAGAACGGCTCCACGTAGCCGACAGCAAGCAGCTTCGTTCGCGGTACAGGAAAATACTCATAGCTGCCACCGACACAGGTTCGGGTCTGCGCATGCGAATCCGTCACGACGACCACCCTTGGGAATCGAAAACTGGCCGTCGAATCAGGTCGAGGATCAGCTGTAATCTCGGACTTCAGCCGGTAAGGAAACTCCAGCTTGTCCAAAGTGTCCCCCTCTACACTGATAAGAGTCAATTGCCAGCTTTTTGTTCCCGGTGCATTTACGATAGGAAGGAAGGCCAAAAACGCCCCGCGTTCCGTCTGTGGGACAGGCTGATTGTTCACCCAAAGTGACCCACCCGGGGGCTGAACGTTGCCGAGAACGAAGCTCGAATCGATGGCATCGTCATACGTGAACACGCCCGTTCCGGCAGATCGAGGGTAGACCAATGTTATGCCGTTCTGTGCAAGTCCTGCTCCACAGAGACAAACTACGGCCAGGACAGCCGGCAGTTTCATGAAATATCCCGAACGATCAACCGAATGCCGTGAAGGACAAGATCCGGCTCTATGTGCCGAATCGTGCGGCTCTGAGACTTCAGCAGCGAAGCAAATCCACCGGTTGCCACGACCGGAGCCGGGTACCCAAGCGTCTCCTGTATCCGCGTCGCCAATCCGTCGATCAGTTCAAGTGCGCCAAACAGAATACCGGACTGCATCGCGGATTCAGTGCTCTGTCCGATGACCGTTGCCGGAAACTTCAGATCGACCGTCGGCAGGAGGGCGGCTGCCTTGTGTAGAGCCTCGGCGGCAGTTGCCACACCCGGCGCGATGACGCCACCTCGATAGACTGCATCCTTGTCAACCACGTCAAGAACGGTTGCGGTTCCCAGATCGGCCACAATAACGGGAGCGCCGTACATGCGATGAGCTGCGACCGCTCCGCACAACCTATCCGGACCAATCCCGGAGGGAGGGTCATACTCGATCTTCAGCGATTTGACCAGACCGTGTGTTATCACGACCGGTTGCAGGCCGAGTCGTTTGGAAATCGTGCGGCGAATAAGCGCCGTCATCTCCGGAACCACCGATGCGATGCCCGCGCCTATGACCTTCGCGTCGCCGGCCACGCCACCGTCGAGAAAATTTCTCAAGAAGACCCAAAGTTCGTCCTCGGTCCGGGCGACGCGGGTCGACAGTCGCCACGTATCCATCAATTGCTCACCACGCATCAACCCGATCGTAGTGTGCGAATTCCCGACGTCTACGGTCAGCAAGTC
>CAZGVT010000104.1:0-9926 GCA_964529255.1 uncultured Alphaproteobacteria bacterium
AATGTGGGGGGATAATTGCTTTCACCAAATCCACTCGAGCGCTTCGGGCATCACGCGCTGCCAATTGGCCAAACTGTGGCCGTCGGGCAAATACACCGCCCGATGTTCGTAGCCCTTTGCGATTAACACCTGCTCCAACCTTTGCTGAGCGGCAAACAAATTCTCCCCGCCGCCGATCTGCGTTTCGTAAGTTCCCACATTCATGTAAATTCTGAGATCGCGCGCAGCGTTGTCGTTGATCAAGTCGATCATCAAATCCCCTGCATAGGAGAAATAGCCCGACTGCGGAATGCAATGGGCGAAGAATTCGTGATCGGTCCAGGCAACATACAACGCTCCCAGTCCGCCGGAACTCTCGCCGACGATCGCCCTCGCCTCGCGCACAGGGTCCGTGGCATAGGCCGAGTCCACATAGGGAATCAGCTCCTCGCGAATCGCCTGCGCATATTCCGGATTCATGTGATACTCTTCACTGCGATTCACCGGCGGAATCATCACGATGATAAACGGCGGCACACGCCCCGCCGCGATCATGTTGTCCGCAACGGTCATGATCCGCAGAAAATTCCGGTAGTCATTCCCGTCCAGACAATATAACACCGGATAGCGATGCGTACTATCCTGTCCATAGCCCGCCGGTAGATACACCGTCACCGTGCGCGAGTTCCCGAGGATCTCCGAATGCTCCACGAAGGTGTGAGAACTGCCGTGCGCAATCCCCGTGTCCGTTACGGCCTCCAAAGGCGGCGTAAAGGCGGGCATCCACATCTGCGAATTGGGCCCGAAGCCGCCGGGGAATGTCCGCGCGTTCAAGGGATCAAGGATCCAATTGCTGCCGTTCAGCACAAACTTGTAATCGAAACGGGCGTTCCGCTCAAACCGCTTGACCAGGTATTGCAGCGATGTGCCGTCCAGATAACGCAGCGTATCCCGCGACGGATTCCAGCCGTTGAAGTCTCCCGCCACGGTCACCGTGTTGCCCGGACTTCGATACAAGAAAGCCGCCGTGCCGAACTCTGAATCGGGTTCGACTGACACCGGTGGAATCGCAATTGTGTCCCAATAGGCAATGAACGAATCCACCAGCGCACCGCGCAGATTCACATCGGTTGTCTCCGCAGCGGCGAGGAATTCTTCAAAGGTCCAGTAGTCCGTCTCCGCCGGTTCAGTAATATCCGAACTGTCGGAGGAGTCGCAGGAAACCAGCGCAACGACGAGTGCCGCTGCACAGGCGATGGCTAATCTTGTACTCAACATGACCGTTTTCAGTTCTTTCTCTCCACGTACGTCTCCGCCGCAAGCTCCGTAATCCACGTCTGCAGCACGTCGTCCTGCTTCTTCTGCAAAGCCATGCGAGAGATGCGGTCGTAGTCTTCTTCCAGCGTGATCTTGCGGGCATACACGCGGTCGGTCACCAGCAAAATGTGCACACCGAAAACGGTCCGCACTGGCGCCGCGTATTCGCCTTTTTTCAGTTCCTTCACTGCTCCGGAGAAGTCCGGCGGCAAATCCTGCGGACTGAACCAGCCCAAATCCCCGCCCTTGCCCGCGGTCTTCGCATCCGTGGAATAGCTCTGCACAAGCGGGGTGAAATCGGCGCCGCTTTTCAACGCATTCAAAATCGAATCCGCCCGGGCCTCCGTCAACTTTCGATCGGCATCTCCGGGCTCGATGCGCAACAGGATATGACTGCTGGTGATCTTTTCGCCCACGCGCTCGTTCAACAAAATCACATGCACGCCAAAGGGACTGACCACCGGCGCGGAGATGTCTCCCGGCTTGAGATTATATGCCACGGTTTCATACTCAGGAACGAGGTCGCCGCGATTGGTCTGCCCAAGCTTGCCGCCATTCTGCGCCGAGCCGGGATCATCCGAATACCGCCTGGCACATTCTTCGAATCCGATCTTCTTGTCCAATATCAACTGCCGCAGCGAGTCCGCGCGCGAAATCGCCTGTTGTTTGGACGCTTCGGAGACTTCATCCTGCAGCAGGAGATGCGCGATCCGCACCCCGTCCTTCAGCTCCGGGATCGAGTCTCTGTACATCTCCCAGAATTTTTGAACCTCGCTATTTGCCACCGATACACTGGCGACTTTCTTGCCTCGCACTTTCTGAATCAGCATGCCTTCTTCCACGAGCGTGCGGAACTGCCGCTTGATTCTGGCCAGTGGCATTCCGTAATAGTCCTCAAGCTGATCCTGTCCCCCTGCCTGATCGACCAAACTCTTGATTCGTTGGTCGAGTTCCGCATCAACCTCTTTCGGCTGCACCGCAATCGTGTCGGTGCGTGCCTTGGCGAGTAATATCTTCTGCTGAATCAACTCCTGCAGAATCTTCTCCTTCAACGTGTCCAACTCTGTTTCGCTCATCTTCTCGAGCGCAGCCTGCGAGCCGACGGCGAATTGGACATACTGGAAGACTTCGGAATCCAGCACGATTTCATCATCGACAATCGCCACGATGCGGTCGATCGCCTCCTGAGGTTCGGCCACCGCGAGCAGCGGAAACAGCAACAGAAACGATGAAAACCGCCTGATTGTGCGCAGGGTCCGTCTGTAATCTTGCATGCCAGAGTTGAAGCGTTTGTTGAGAGTGCTCATTTGTCGAATAGTTCCACCGTCCAGCGGCTACGCAATTCCGTCAGCAGCGTTTCCTGTCGTGCCTTGCTCGCTTCGAGCAACAGGCGCCCGGCGATTTCCTCCCGCACCGCCTCCAGCGCCAACACGGCTCCGGCAGGATAAGTTTCTTCCAGTTTCATCACGCGATAGCCGTCATCATAGGGCAAGGGTTCCGTCAGTTGCCCGTCCGAAAGTGCGGCGAGCCTTCGTGCGGTCTCGTCATCTAATTCACTATGCTCCGCCAGCCAGCGACCTTCCGAGGCAATCGTTCCTTCCGCGAGCAGCGATGTGTCGCCAAGGGCCATCTGCTTGCGAAAGTTCTCCACGTCGGCTTTGGTTTCACCCCAGTAAAGTTCAATCAGGTAGGCATCCGATGGCCGGAGAAACTCCTGCTGATGTTCCTTGTAATAGCGCTCGATCTGCGAATCGGCGGGAGACGACGACGGTAATTCAGCCAGCAGGCGCGCACCAAATAGCTCCGCCTTCAATGCCGATATTTGCGTGTTGAGTTCCGCATCCTTGTTGAATCCGCGCTGCTCACCTTCCAGCTCAAAGAGTGTGCGCTCGACCCAGCCTTCAATCAGCCAACGCTGCTCCGCCGTGCTTAATGAGTCGTACGGCTTTCCCGCCAACTGTGTGGCTTGGTCGCGTGTGAGGTAGGCTTTTCCCACGCGCGCGATTGAATCGGTGGGCGCCTTAGTCGCCGAACAGCCGATCAGCAGCGCGACCAGCGAGATGAGGAGATGTGACGTGACGGCTGAATGCATGTAAAGGAAAAAGTTCTAAGATTCCGGGCGGCCGGATAGCCGATGCCGGAGTGCTTCAGGTTCCGGCGGGGTGAGGGCACCCCGCTCGGCGAACAGGACTCGCTCTGGTGTTTTTGAGATGTCGTATAGAGCGTGTCCCAAAAAATTCAGAGGGGCGATTTTTTTGCCAATCTCGCCGAGCCGGGTTAAGCGCTTCATCACTACAGGGTGCGAACGTCTTGGAACGCGCGCAACCCGGCCGGGATCTTACCCATTCAACTTCACAGCCACTTTGCCCACAAGTCGAGTTTGCTCAATTGCTTGAGTTCGCAATTTGTTTTTGAAATACGCTGTGGTAACTGACGTGCCAATCTCGCCGAGGAGGGTCAGCGCAACTTAGTCAGTGACATACGATACTTGACCGCGCGTTACCCTCCCGGAATCTCTGGTCAGCACAACCGACCGCTGCGGAAATCCGGCTGTCATTCCGGACCGCACATCAGAAAGTGGCCGAAGGCTCTCTATTCAGATTCGCAAGGTCCCCGAGAGATCCCGGACATTCGCTCTGAAACTTTTAGGATGCGATATGATAAAATCGAGACCACAGTCCGGCCGCAGTAATTCGAGCGCTACGGCTCGCGGGCAATCTTCTCCTCTTCCTTCGGCAGCGGCCACACCTCCGCCAGAGCCTGACTCTTGACATTCAACGGGAATTTCTTCAACACCAGTTCTTCCAGTGCGCGCTGAGCCGCGTCGGTCTGAGCCTGGCGGCACTCGCGCGCGACCTGAGCGCGAGCTTCCTCGAAAGACTTCGTCCGCGATGGGACGATATTCAGTAACTGAATCACCGAGAAACTTTTCCCGGAGCGGATCACCTCCGAGACATCACCCACTTTTGCGAGCGCAAACGCGTAACGGCCGATCACACCGAACCGCTTTTCTTCAAACGGTCCGATCCGTCCCGTATCCGGCTGCGTCGATTCCTTCTCATTGAAGCGACGCGCGAGATCGCGGAAATTCTCGCCGTTCAGGGCGCGCTCGCGAATGCGGGCGCACTTCGCCGAGTCCTCTTTTACGAAAATCTCCCGCACCACGCGCTGCTCCGGCTGAATGTAGTTTTCCAGATGAGTGTTGTAATAATTGAGCAAATCCTGATCGGTGGGATCCACTTTGTCGGTCACCTCTTCCTTCTCCAGCAACCGCACCATCGTATTCTCCGACTGCTGCCGCACGTCCTTGTCTTGCAACGCGCGTTTCATTAATCCCGAAGACTCCGCAGCCTTGTCGAGCAAAACCGGTTCGACGATCGCATTCGTAAGGTCCGTGACCGCATTCGCGTCATCCCACTTTACGCGCGCCGCGTTCGTGCCGAGCTTTTGAATCAAGTCGTTGACCGTGACTTTTCCCCCCTTATATGTCGCAACGACCAGCGCCTTTTCCTGATCGGTGAAGACCGGCGCGAGACTCTGTGACTTTGTAACGGTCGGATCAAGCAGCTTGCGGCGAAAGATCTCCACATTGTCATTGTTATACTCGGAATCCGCATCTTCGCGCAGCTTGTCCACAAACTTGCGAGCCATGTCATTCAGCTTTTGTGACTCGACCTCGCGAAGCTGTCCTTTGATCTGCGCCTTCATCTCCTCGAAGGGCCGCCGGTCCTGCACGGGCCGCTTTTCTTCGACGATAATCAAGTGATACCCGTAAGGCGTACGGACCGGCCCGACGAGCCGGCCCACTTCTGCACCCCAGACCGCATCCTGAAAAGCATCTACCATGCGCCCCCAGGGGAACCAGCCGAGATTGCCCGAGTCCGCCGCCGAAGTCGCGTCGTCACTGAACTGCAACGCGGCAACTTTGAAATCAAGTCCGCCCTTGATCGCGGAAGTGATGGAGTCGATGCGAGCCTTCACCCGAACCGAATCTGTTCCGGCGCTGTCGACAGGCGGAGTCTTAAGCAAGATATGCCGTGCCCGCACTTCCTGACCCGACTTGTCATAGAATTTCTTCGCCGCTTCGTCGGTAATCACCGCATCGATGATCTTCTCCGTATACAGCAGCTCCAGCGCCTTTTGGCGGGCCATCTTGTCGATTTCACTCTTGACTTCTTCCCGCTTGTCAATCCCGCGCGATTGCGCCTCGAGTACTTTTGCCTTGCCGATCGCAATTTCGCGCACGAGCCGCTCACGATCCGCATAGCTCTTTCGCATCGCATTGTCTTCGCCGCGGAAGCGTTCGATGGCCGTCGACTTGAAATCTGCCGCACTGATCTTGTCCTTGCCCACAACGGCAACAACCGGATCTTTGGACTTACAGCCGGCGACAACAAATACCGAAATAAGGAACAGCAGCAAAAATCGCAGAACTCGTTTCAAGGAGATCTCCTCTTTATCGAAAAACAATGATTGACTATTGTGGAATTGTTCTAAGGACGCTTGACAGCTTCAAACAGGTACTCCGGACGAACCGGAGCGCCGGTCACCGGTCGAAACACGGAAGGACTTGCAAATACTGTATCTACAATCTGGTAATAAGGCTCCAGGCGGATCTCGCCAACGCCGGGGCGGTCACAAATGATCGCCTCGAATCTCTGACTCGCGATTTCCGCTCGAATCTCCGCAAAGACCTTGTCCGCTACCGGCCCCCCAAGCTGCTGGATATCGAAAATCGCGTAGGGGTGAGTATACATTTGTTTTCCGGAAAGTTCAGGCAGGTAGCCATGATGAGTCAGCCAGACATCGCCTTTATAACTCGACATCAATGCGACGAGTGCATCGCCCGCTTCACGGTCCGCCTTGTCCGGCACTTGATCGGCGGGGTTATAGAATAGATTAGCAAGTTGAAGTAAAACAACAAAATACAGAAATGCGCGGACACCGTGCGCAGCTGATTGATGGGCTTCGAGCCAGGCGACAAACAGTCCAAGTCCGATCGCCAATGCTGCACAAGCCGGGAAGAGCGCATTGTCGTAGCCGCCGGCATGCATCCGCGAACTCCATGCAGCCGCTAACATCCCCGCAAACAAGCAAATATAGAAGAAAATTGGCTTTCTCAAAATCCCACGTTTGCCATCTCGTTCGGCAAAGCCAAGTACGACCCAGACCGATGCGAGAAAAGCGAGCGCGAGCGCGGGCCAAACATCCCGGGTCCAGAACAGAATCAGATAGTCCCAGCGTATCTTGTGATGACCGGGGAGTTCAAAAACATAAAAACTGTACCAGCCATCCGTCACCGCATTCAACCAAAGCGCTGATCCGCCAAAGAGCACGATCACTGTCCCGACAAACCACAGTGAGCGCGTACGATAAACGCGTGCACAGTACGCCATTAGCGGCAGCGACATCAGCATGGCTTGCTGCTTTGTGAGCGCCGAGAGCACGACCAGCACTCCGGCGAGCACCAGCCCGCGCCTGGTCTCATCAAATCGGAGCATAACCACAGCCGCCAGAAATAAGCAGAGCCCGAGGCTGTCAACCCGGGCCAGATCCAACCACGCCCCGCTCAACCGGAAAGTCGCTGCGAATAATCCCGCCGCGACAAATCCCGCGAAACGATCGCCACTTTCTCTGCGAACAAGGAGATAGATCAGCGCGAGACAACCCAGCGAGGCCAGAAATGAAATCAATCTCAAGGGCAGAAAACCAATCCCAAACACACTGCACGCCGCCGCCGAGAAATAGTAATACAACGGTGCGTAAATGAACGGAGTAAACTCAAACGAGGGCGCGCCATAAAGCGCGTTGCCCGCGAGGATCCAGCGCACGTGATCGACAACTCCGCCTTCAAGCCACTCCAGTTCATAGGGATAACCCATCCGCAGAACGGCCATCACCATGTAGGTGAGCAGATAAGCTCCCGCGAGTCCACCCACGGCTAATCTCAAATAGCGCTCAGTTCTGGGCACGCTGCTCTGCGCCGGTAGTCACCTGTGCCGCCCATATCGTAAAATCCGTCCGCGCCGGTTCCCCGCCTGCTTGCCGCACCAGCGTGGCGATTTGTCCGCGATGATATGTGGAATGATTCACAGCGTGTGTGAGCAAGTCCGAGATTAGTCTTGTCACCCGCTCTCCGCGCGAATTCTGAAACTCAATCATGCTTGATAACTGGTCATGGCTCTTGCCGGCAAGAAATTCCCGCCAACCTTGCTCCAATTTCTTAATCAAGCGCTCGCACTGATGCAGGCTCGGATCGGCTGCATCGTATAAGTAATCCGCGTCACGCCCATTGACTACTTCCCACGCAAACAGCTCCGTGTGCAGTATGTGACCCATCAACTCCACTGCCCGCCCCGGCACCAGCGCGCAGGTCGCCAGTGACTTCATCACTTCGCGATGCGCCCAACTGTCGTAGGTGAATAGCCTGAGGAAGTAATCGGTCATAATGGGAAACGCTGACAATACGCGGATGCACTTGGGACTAATCTCAGAAACATGGGAGTCGCTTTTTGCAGCCGCCGAGTGGAGCACGGCCAGGCATGACGAAAATTGCGTGCCGTCCCGGAATTCGCGTCAGCACCAACTTTGTCATTCTGGACCTCGCGTCAGCACCAACTTTGTCATTCTGGACCTCGCGTCAGCGAGTGTCCAGAACCTCTCGGGTAACATTGCCAACTTCCCGAGAGATCCCGGACATTCGCGCTGCGAAGACTTGCGCGAAGTCCGGGACGACATGCAATCCACACATGGGGGGAAGCGCGTGATTCTTCTCCGAGCGGGGCACTCGAAGACAAGTGCCGCCGCAGGCAATGTTTTGTGAGGTGGACACAGAACTTAGACGTCCCGCCGAGCAGGGCTAAGCGCAGAGACGGATCGTTATCGCGGAACCTTCACGCGCGCATCCCTGCCGGAATCATTACGAAGACGCTGTTGTCGTCCCGGACCTCGCGTCAGCACCAACTTTGTCATTCTGGACCTCGCGTCAGCGAGTGTCCAGAACCTCTCGGGTTACATTAGCGATTCGCCGAGAGATCCCGGACATTCGCGCTGCGAAGACTCGCGGCGGGCTCCGCCCGTCGAGTCTCTATGCCTGACAGCCTCAATCCAGTATCAACCGCACCACTTGAAACGTGACCGAGCCGGAACCCTCCGGTGCAATGTCCGTCGAGACTCGATAGAAAGTAGCCGTCGTCGAGCCCAACAGGGTGGAAGCTGTGTCTCCAAGCATTGCCACGAAAACATTGTACTGGCGGTCGTTCTGCTGCGGCCGCCAGCACAACTCCACCGAATCTCCCAGTGCGATAATTGTCAAATCCTGAATCGAACTGTCGGTCAGTCCGATGGCGGGAGAGAGGTCCGATACAAGGCCGTTAAGATCTCGTGCGGCGATTGCGAACCGGTATCGTTCCACCGGCGGAACAAGATCGTAGAATTGCACCTCGTGCGTCGCAAAATCCGCAAGGTTCGCGTAGGCCGCATCCGCACGCGAGAGATAGGGAGACTGCGGACCGACCGCAACCGTATCGTAATAGACGAGGTAGGTATCAAAAAAACGGTCTGCCGCCTGACCGCTCCAGCGCAGATAGACCTCATCGTTGATCAGCAGCGTTGCCTGATAGGGCTCCACGGTTAGTGGCGCAGTGGTGTCTTCGAGATAGAACTCCCACCACAAGCCTGAATCCACCGCCGATACAAAAGCCTGATAGTAGTCTCGGGTCAGATCGAAGCACTCATTTGCGACGGGAGCGGAATCCGGCAGCCAACGCGCCCAGTCCACCGGCGTCCAGAGCCTGTCCGGATATTCGTCAATCTCAATATGCAGAAAGACTTCCGGATCCACAAACACATTGTGTCCGACATGCGAATAGGTGGCCTGCTGATTCGGAATGTTCCCAATCAGATCGCTCACGACCGGAATCGGCAGCGGTCCGCCGGGACCGTACCACGAATAGCCGGGACTCGACCACAGACCGATGTAGTCATCCACTTCCGCGAGAATCGTCTCGTCGCCGTCCAGCCCATTGACCGGAAAGCGAGGCAAAGCATTGATAATATCCAGATGCTCGGCACGGTCACGCAAGGGCAGGTTCGGTGCGGAGTCGTCCCGGAATGCGCAGGTCTGAATATCGGCCAGCGCACCGTGGGCGGCATGATCGTAGGAGTGAAGCTGAATCACACACGACTCCGCGTCCCAGCCCCGGCCCCATTCATCGACCATCGCTTCATGACAAATGGCAAATACCGAGCGGCGCACCCGTGTGGGATCGGAGAGCGAGCGATTATTGGTATAATCCGCCCCGCCGCTCGAATCCCAGTTTACTTCGCGGCCCGCTCCGGCAATCATCAGCACTTCGGTGCCCATCTGGAGAAACATTTCCAAACCGACCGGAATCGAGAGAAAATCGTCTTCAGGATGCGGCAACTGGATTCCAACTTCCGGTAATCGCGGGAACGGTTGGAATGCATAGAGTCCCCAACCCTTGCGGAAGGAGCCAATGACCTCATCTCCGGTAATCGTGTCCACGTTCACATCGACGAAGCTCGAGTCCAGCCGCTCGCGGAGCATGAAGAAGTCCTGATTCAGTTCGTTGTCCGTGAAGTGAACCAGCTCGTAGTTCCAGACCGTG
>CAZGVT010000105.1:0-350 GCA_964529255.1 uncultured Alphaproteobacteria bacterium
CGGAACGGACGCTACCGGATGTTTGCGGTGCATGATCGGAATCTTGACGGCAAATGGAATCGAGAAACCGAGCCGCTGGGTATCGCCCCTTGGGATGTGGTCGTGGTGGACACCACTCCAGCCGTTGTGACTTTTCGTCTCAGCGTGCATGACACTTCCGCTGTTCGAGTTTTGTCCTCCCGGGTTGTGCACCGGCAGGCCGTCAGTGTGCGGCTGTCGCGGGAGATAGATTCGCTGAAGGTGCACATGAACTCCGAGGACGGAGACAGCCTTCGCACAGTCGACGCGTTTGCGGATTCCATAGGGTCCTTGACCTGGACAGTGTACCTTGAACGTTCGCTGCGCGATGC
>CAZGVT010000105.1:360-9846 GCA_964529255.1 uncultured Alphaproteobacteria bacterium
CGTGCCGTGGTCGGGCGTTGATACGTTATCGTGTCGAGCACGTGAAGACACGGCGAGGCCGAAAGTCATCGGCACGATTCCGACTTCGAGAACTCCGTCGACGACGCCGGTGCGTGAATTCTCATTGTGGTTTGATGAACCCGTTCAAGTCAGAGTTGATTCGATGCGGCAGATACTTGTTCGCGCAACCGACGGCGACTCCGTGTTCGTCAACGGTGAGCAGCGGGCTCCCCGTGAATTCGTGTTTTATCCAACGCCGGAGTTTCGTGAGGGTAAGAAATACACCGTGAGTTTCGACGGCAGGCACGTCGTCGATCCGGCGGGGAACTCACTGGCGGACACGACAACAAGTTACGCCTTCGCATCTCTGGCTGCGGAGAGCCTGGGAGTGGCAATTTGCAACCTTGAAGCGCCGCCCGGAAACTATCTCGTATCCCTGCTGGATTTGCAGGGTAAGCCGGCGGTTGCGGACACGTTTGTTACACCAGGCTCAATTCAGCGTTTCGAGCGACTCATGCCCGGCAGATATTTGATCCAGGCCGTGTGGGATCGCGATAACGATTCCGCCTTCAGTTTCGGCTCCGTTTCGCCGTTTTCGTTTTCAGATCCGTTTATCGTCCTCGACGATACGCTTTCTATTCGCGCCCGTTGGGAGAGCGAGATCACGATACTCTGGAATCTTCATCCCTGATCCCCAACACTCAATGCTACACGCCGTGATCATGGCAGGCGGAGTCGGCACACGATTCTGGCCTGAAAGCCGCCGTCAGCGACCCAAGCAGCTCATCGATCTTTTCGGTGGCGGCGCGATGATTCAACAGACAATCTCCAG
Organism: uncultured Alphaproteobacteria bacterium; assembly: GCA_964529255.1. Lineage (GTDB taxonomy): Bacteria > Electryoneota > RPQS01 > RPQS01 > RPQS01 > CAZVXJ01. Next base: position 1,193 of record CAZGVT010000105.1, read on the forward strand.
AATTGAACCCGTTGTTCCGCCCGAGCGGCGCTGGATTGTGACGAGCCACGAACAGATGACGATCACACAGAAGGCGTTGCCGTCGTTCCTGCCTAACAGGTTCATTTTCGATGCAATGGGTCGCAATACTGCGCCCGCTATCGGTCTGGCGGCCATCAGGTTATTGAAAGATGATCCCGATGCGGTGATGATGGTGTTTCCGGCGGATCATCGCATCGAGAAGATTGCGGACTTTCGCAAGGTGTTGCTTGACGCAGCAAACCTCGTCGAAAATTCCGACATGCTCGTGACGATTGGCATAGAGCCCACGCGGCCCGAGACCGGGTACGGTTACATTCAGGTGGATCACTCGGTGCCGGCTGTTGCGGATGGAATTTTCAGAGTGAAGACGTTTGCGGAAAAACCCAACCGGGAGACGGCGGAGATATTTCTGGCGAGTCGCGAGTTTCTTTGGAACAGCGGCATTTTCATCTGGCGCGCGGATGCGATTCTGCAACAGATCGCCGAGCACATCCCGCACTGGTATCGGGGGTTGCAGGAGATCTCCTCGGCGATCGGCGCGCCGCAGGAAGAAGATGTCATCTGGCAGGTATTTTCCTCGCGCAAGGGCATTTCCATTGACTATGCCGTCATGGAGCACGCGCCGAATGTCGCCGTGGTTCGCGGGACGTTCGGCTGGAGCGACGTGGGGAGCTGGGATGAAGTCTGGCGATTGAGCGATCACGACTCCGACGGCAACGCGCGGAGAGGGCGCACGCTCACTGTGAATGCAAAAGAGAATTTGATTCACGCGCGAGAGCGATTGATCGTTGTAATGGGAGTTGACGGACTTGCGGTGATTGACGCGGGCGATGCAATCCTGGTATGCCCGCGAGAAAAATCACAAGAGGTCCGGGCGGTGGTGGAGGCTATCGAAAAGGCCGGCAAGGAAGATTATCTTTAAGCGATGATGAAAACCGAGAAGCTGGTTGCAGCACTCGTGGACGCCGCGAAACGGCTTGGCTATCGCGTGCGCACAGAGGAGGGGAATTTTCGCGGCGGGCAGTGTGTGTTCGCCCGCGAGAAGCTGGTCATCTTGAACCGGCGGATGAGTATGGACGAACGCGCCGAATTGCTTGCGCAGGTGCTTGATGGCGCGGATCTCGACTCGATCTTTGTCCTGCCCGAGATTCGCCAGTTCCTGGAAAAACGTTCGGCAAGAAAGGCGACGAGTGCGCCGGAACAAAACCGGGCGGTTGAATCCTGAAGTGGTTGCGGAATCGCAGCTGATTGACGACGCGCGAAGCGGCTCGCGACTCGCACTGGCAAAGCTTCTCTCTCAAGTCGAGAATGACCGAGAGGCCTGCTCGCGCATTGTAGCAGGGCTTTCGCAAAACCTCGGCCATGCTTACCGCGTGGGATTTACCGGGCCGCCTGGCGCCGGGAAAAGTTCGCTGGTCACCGCGTTCACGAAACTGCTGAGAGCGAACGGCAAGAAAGTTGGCGTGCTTGCCGTGGACCCGACCAGTCCGTTTTCCGGCGGAGCGTTACTCGGAGATCGAGTACGGATGATGACGCTTAGCGCCGATTCGGACGTGTTTGTGCGATCACTTGCCACGCGAGGCGATTTGGGTGGCTTGGCTCGCGCCGCAGGAGACATGGCGGACGTGCTCGATGCGTTTGGTTTTGATTTTGTTCTCCTCGAGACCGTCGGCGTCGGTCAATCCGAATTGGAAGTGGCAAAGCACGCGGACACGACCGTAGTCGTGCTTGTGCCCGAGTCCGGCGACGCGATTCAGGGCATGAAAGCCGGACTGATGGAGATCGCCGACGTGTTTATCATCAACAAAGCGGATCGTGAGGGAGCCGAACGGTTTGCAACGGATTTGCGATCGGCCATGCACTTGAAGCCCTGGACCGGCTGGACGCCGCCGCTGGTGATGACCGTCGCGACGCGCGAAGAGGGAATTCGGGAGTTCGATGGACGAATACGCGAGCACGCGCAACACTTGAAGGCAACGGGAGAGTTTGAGCGCAGGCGAGAGGAACGACTGCGGAGAAGAGTCGAGAAGATGGTGGAGGATCATCTGGTAAAGCAGTTCTGGAATCCCGACCGAAAGCAGGAAATGGAACGGGCGATTCGCCAACGGCGATCGCCCTATGAAATCGCGCTCGATTTGACGGGTCGGGGCAGTTAGCTCACTCCGTGCTCCCAGGCTCGCGCCTTCGTGGGCTTGAATGGCTCAGATGTGTAAAGCATGCCGCACGCCGCGCTTTCATCAACGCCCCGGCTCTCGCGCAGAGTGCAGGTGATGCCTTCGTCGGTCAGCCAACCCATGAAACGGGAAATCTGGACGTCGGGTGAAGGCACAAGGCCACTGCCCGTAGGATGGAGCCTGATCAAGTTTACTTTCGTCGGTATGTTCCGTGTAAGATGCTTCAGATTGCGCGCATCTTCCTCTCGATCATTGAATCCGGCAATCATGATGTATTCAAAAGTCACGGGGAAATTACTCGCATGGGCGAGCCTGCGCAACGACTTCATCAGTACGTCAAGCGGGTAGGCTTGATTTACGGGCATCAGTTCGCGTCTACGCTGATCGGTAGTTGCGTGCAACGAAATCGCTAATTTCGCAGGTGGCAATTCCGCGATCCAACGATCAATCATCGGAACGATTCCAACGGTGGAAACTGTGATGCGCGAGGGAGTGATCGCGAGCCCTTCCTTGTCGGTAAGCAGACGCAGCGACTTGACCACTTCTTCGTAATTGTGCAGCGGCTCTCCCATACCCATGTAGACGATGTTGGTGAGTCGCGTGCGAGAAAGTCGATTCACCGTGAGCACCTGAGCGACGATTTCACCGGCTGTGAGGTTCCGGAACAAACCCATCTTCGCCGTCGCACAGAAATGGCAGCCCATCGCGCATCCAATCTGGCTGCTGATGCATACCGTCTCGCCGGGGCTGTCCGGGAGGTAGACGGACTCCATGCGCAAGCCGTCCGGAAGCTCGAACAGATATTTCACGGTCTTGTCCCGTGCCGCAACTTCGCGAACGACGCCGAGCTCCAACAGGGTGGCTGCCTCGCTCAAGGCTGTACGCAATTCGGCCGGGAGGTTGGTCATGGCTCCGAATGATGCGGCCCCGTGCGTATAGATCCATTGGAATAGCTGTCGCCCGCGATAAGGTTCGCGTCCTAATCCGGTCACGAAACTTTCCAATTGTTCACGAGTTAAACCGATGAGTTGCGTTTTCGTAACCGCCGACCCTTTCATTCAAGCCTGGATGTATGAGTTCCGGGTTTCAATTTAGACAATTCAATTCAATTTCTCAATCCTGCAGTCCAAGGAGTGTAAATGGCCGCTGGTAATGACCTCGACGCTCTAAGATCGCTTAAAGACTCGCGAAACCTCATGATGAGTGAAGTCGGCAAGGTTATTGTCGGCCAGGAGCAGACCATAAATGAACTGCTTATTTCGCTGCTTGCCCGTGGGCATTGCCTGTTGGTCGGCGTGCCCGGACTGGCGAAGACATTGCTCATCTCGACGCTCGCCAGAATTCTCGATCTCAAGTTCAGCCGCATTCAATTCACTCCGGACCTTATGCCTTCGGACATTACCGGCACAGAGATCGCGGAAGAGGATCGCTCAACGGGGAAGCGAACTTTTAAGTTCATCAAGGGGCCGGTCTTCGCCAACATTATTCTTGCCGACGAGATCAATCGAACTCCGCCGAAGACACAGGCGGCTCTGCTGCAGGCCATGCAGGAGCACGAGGTGACTGCCGCCGGTGAGACTTATCGGCTCGATGAGCCGTTTTTCGTGCTCGCTACGCAGAATCCCATCGAACAGGAGGGAACGTATCCGCTGCCTGAAGCACAATTGGACAGATTCATGTTCATGCTATGGATGGATTACCCCTCGTTGAAGGAAGAGACTCTGATCGTGAAGAATACCACCTCGGCGGCCATGGCAGAAGTGAAGAAGGTTATCGACGCGCAGCAGATCATGGCTCTTCAACAGCTCGTGCGGAGAGTCCCCGTGGCCGACAATGTGATTGAGTTCGCCGTGCAGCTTGTAAGAAGAACCCGTCCGGCGAGCGATGACGCGCCGAAGTTTATCAAGGACTACGTGAGCTGGGGTTGCGGCCCGCGCGCCTCGCAGTACTTGATTCTCGGAGCCAAGACGCGAGCCGCGCTGGACGGAAGACCGACACCGGACATCAGCGATGTGCGCTCCGTTGCTCTGCCTGTGCTTCGCCACCGGATTGTGACGAGTTTCTCCGCTGAAGCGGACGGAGTGAAGGTGGAGCACCTCGTGGAGAAGCTGTTGAACGAGAGATCATAGGGTTCCGGTCATCGACAACGTATCCGCCTATCTCCGTCCCGAGCTGATCTCACGGCTGAAAAACATGCAGCTGCGCGCGCGCATGGTCGTGGAAGGGTTTATCGCGGGTTTGCATAAATCGCCGTACCACGGTTTCTCAGTCGAGTTTGCTGAGCATCGGGCCTATATGCCGGGTGATCCGCTGCGGAATCTGGACTGGAAAGTTTATGCGAAGACCGACCGGTTCTACATCAAGCAGTACGAAGAGGAAACGAATCTCAAGGCGTACATTCTGCTCGATAGTTCCAACTCCATGGATTTTGGAACGGGCGGGGTGACGAAGTTTCAGTATGCATCGTATCTGGCGGCGTCGCTGGCGTTCCTGATGATTCATCAGCGCGACGCGGCGGGATTGGCCGTCTACGACAAGGAGCTGCGAGCATACCTACCACCGCGCTCGGTGCACTCCTATCTGAATGTGCTGCTTTCACAACTTGAACTGACGACTCCTTCGGGTGAAACGGATGTCGGGCGGAATCTCCACTCCGTAGCAGAACGACTCCACCGCCGCGGCCTGATCGTGATTATCTCGGACTTGCTTGACGATCCGGCAAGTATTCTTCAAGGGCTCGGGCACTTCCGGCACGACGGTCACGAGGTACTTCTGTTTCACGTGCTGGACCCGCGCGAAATTGATTTTGCATATTCAGGAGATATTCGCTTTCGTGATCTCGAGACAAAAGAAGAGATGCCGACACAGCCGTGGCATCTGAGAAGCGAGTACCGCCGACTGATGACGGACTTCACTGAAAAGATTCGCCGGGGCTGTCGTGAAGAGAGAGTCGACTACCACCTGCTCAGCACAGATGTCGGGTTTGACCAGGCCTTGATACAGTATTTGACCAAGCGAAAGCGGCTGCGCTGAGTTTTGACGCGAATCTGATTGCAACCCTGCCCATCGGCAGGGTTGTTTTTTGCCGCCCGGCGGTGGTACGCGAACCGATCAGGAGGCAATCTGTCTTGACCAGTCATACCGTAATTGTAGTATTTACATAAGTTTGAGTATTTGGCGAGTGAATGGATGAGCTGCTGAATCGTGTCGGTATACGACTTGCACAAAGATATAGCATCAATGCATAACCGAAGACCGCTCATCTCACAACCAAATGGAGAATATTATGTCGTCCCTCGTGCCCAATCGACCGATGATGCGGACTCCCCGTATGGAAAACGTGGAGTTCAACAACGAACGCATTCGCCAGCTACGCCAGGAACTCAATATGACTCAGGAGAGCTTCGCGCACGAGATCGGCGTGACGTTCGCTACCGTCAACCGCTGGGAAAACGGCCGGACAATCCCGAATAAGGTCGCTCAAAAGGTCTTGCGGCTGCTGGAAAAGAAGTTGCGCAAGATGAAGAAGAACTGATGGCCGGCGACCGGAGCAAATGGGGCCGGTCCCTTTCGGAATCGGCCCCTGAAATCGACTGTGGTTGTGTTCAGTTCGCGCGCTTGATATCGAGGAGCTGGCAGAGTTTCTGAACCTCCTGTTCGGCGGTATCCTCCATATCCTTGGAATCCGCATAGTCGCGAAGCTGCTTCGCGAGAAGCTCGATTCCGGTGGTAATGAAACTCATCGCCTTGGGATCGGCTCCGCGTTCGGCGAGAATCTGCGCGGACTTCCCGAGCATTGTCATCGCCAGACTGTAAGTCAGGAAAATCCGGCTGTTCTCCATAGTCTCTTCAAACTTCGGCATGCTTGGCTCCTTCTCTGTCATACGTCGCGTTTTGGGGAATTCAACCAATTGTCTCCGGTGAATTTGGGCGCTGTCCGAGCTGCGCGCCACCGTACTAAATATAGTGGCGGCCTCTCCGAGTCGCAAGTTCACGTGCAACACTCACCCAGTTTTTTTATACACACTCATGAAACGCGCAGAACCTGAATTTGACCAATGGACGGACCAAAATCACATGCCGTTCACGCCACCGAGTTCGCGGGAAAACCAAGCGAATTCAATCAGTCAGCCAATGGAACGATCCCCTCGTAATATATGGCACTCGTTAATGAAACTTCTGAGGGTCACTAATAAGCGGCGATGGGCGAAAAAAACCATGTGAGTACGTAATCCCCCAGAAGTGCCTCTCCATCTCCCCCAATAGCCTCTCCGGTCTTCCTCCGCCTGTCCGACTGCCCTCGCGCGCTTGCGAGTTTCCCTTCGTGGTGCTATCTTGCGGCTCAGTAGCATTACGAAATGTCGCCTATGCGCTTTCCCGACTTCGATTCGGTCGAAGCATACCTCAATTCTCTGGTAAACTACGAGTCCACGACGCCGCTTGGAGGCGATCGGGACCGTCCTAAGTTGCAGCCCACCCTTGACGCCGCCACAAGATTAGGGCTCTGTCTTTCCCTCTTGAACTGCATTCACATTGCCGGGACGAAGGGCAAAGGGTCGGTAGTATCGTTTCTTGAGGGTCTACTCTCGCCGCAGCACCCTACTCTTTCATTTACAAGTCCGCATCTGGTTTCGGTAAAAGAGCGTATCCGGCTAAACGGCGAAACTTTGCCAGACAGTCTCTGGACTCGCGCTTTTGAGGCGATCACTCCGGCGCTTGACGAGCTTCCACCCGTGCGGCTCAGCTACTTTGAGACGACATTTATTGCATACCTTTGGCTGTCTCAGGAACTCAGAACGGGAATTCACATTGTGGAATGCGGCCTCGGTGGAAAGTGGGACGCAACCAATGTGCTTGTCAACACGCTGCCGGTGATTACCCGTATCGACTACGATCATACCCAGATCCTCGGCAACACGCTTACCGAGATTGCGCGGGATAAGGCGGGGATTATCAAGTCGGACACTACAGTCATCTGCGGGGCACAGCCAGCGGAGGCGGAACGGGCACTTTCCGCCGCCATTCTTGACCAATCGGCCACGGCAACATATTTGAGCCGGGATTTTTCCGCGAAACGAGAAGACGACCGAGGTTTCGTCTATCGCCAAGGTAAGGACGAGTGCCGGGCTTTGCGGTTATCGGTCACCGGCGAACATCAGTTGGAGAATGCGGCAGTTGCCATTCGAGCGGCTCGAGAGTATTTCCCGGCCATGACCTGCGAGGAAATTCGCAAACGTCTCGCGTCGGTGAAGATTCCGGGCCGGCAGCAGTGGTTCAGCGGATCACCCAACGTGCTGCTCGATGTCGCGCATAATGCGGTTTCGTTTCGGGCGCTTGCCGATACGCTGAAGCAGTTGGGGCCCGAACCCAACTGCTGTGCGCTGATCGGTCTCATGAAAGATAAAGACGCGCGGGCATGCCTGACTCCGCTGCGCGAAATCGTATCTCGAATCATCGCCGTGCGGCTGCCCAGTCCGCGCTCTCGTTCGGAAATGGAACTCTGCAATCTCGCCGGAGACCTGGGATTTGCGTCGATTGCCATCGCGGACCTTGATCAGGCATTCGATCAAGTGCACCGGACGGAGCATGCCGACACCGTCGTCATCGCCGGATCATTTTATCTGGCCGGGGAGTATCTAAAGTGGAGAAACCGTGCCGGAATTGCCTGAAGTCGAAACCGTCGTGCGCGAGATTCGGAAAAACCTCGTTGGCAGGCGAATTCTCACTGCACGTTTCTCTGTCCCGCGACAGCTCGAACTGCAGACGCCTGCCTCGGTCGCGCGAGCGATCAAACAACAAGTTATCGGCCGTGTCAGCCGTCGAGGAAAGTATATCCTGATAGAACTTGAACGCGGGACGCTGCTCGTGCATTTAAGAATGTCGGGAAGATTGTACGTTCGCGAAAACGGAAGTTCGCCGCACCGGCATGAACGCGCGGTGTGGAGCCTGGATAACATGACTGAGCTGGTTTTCCGCGATTCGAGGACGCTGGGGACGATACGATACTTCAAACGCGGTGACGTAATTGCGCCGCTCGAGGGACTTGGGTGGGAGCCATTGGCTGAACGGATTACCGGTGATCAACTTCGTGCAGCAATACATAAACGAAAGACCGCAATCAAACCATTACTACTGGACCAGCGACTATACGCGGGCATTGGGAACATCTACGCATCCGAGGCGCTTTGGGAAGCCGGAATTTCTCCGCGTAAGCAGGCGGCAAGGCTGACACGTGCAGAGTGTGAAAGCCTGGCGAATGCAGTTCCGCTCGTACTGGGGCGCGCGTTAGGAAAAGGGGGAAGTACGCTACAGGATTTTATGAAACCCGATGGCAATCCGGGCAATTACCAAAAGGAATTCCGGGTTTATGATCGCGAGGGAGAGCCATGCTACCGATGCATGAATGCGTTGCGCCGGATCGTTCAAGCTCAGAGGTCAACATACTTTTGTCCGGGATGT
>CAZGVT010000106.1:0-9841 GCA_964529255.1 uncultured Alphaproteobacteria bacterium
AGCACCATTTCCAGCCCCTGGCGGACCTGCTGTTCGAGTCGCTCGAAAACCGGAGCGGGATCGTCATGCGAATAGGATGGAAGTTCCGACGGGTGACCCGAAGGCAAGAAGGTCAGCAGCTCTCCGCACAACGACGACAACCAGCGAAAACACGCCTCGGGATGAGGTTTTGACGTCAACGCATGTGTCAATACGGGCAGCCACGAATTCACGGTGTGCAACAACCAGAAGGTTGTAATGTCCGCGACTCCGAATTCCATCGCACCGGCTCCGCGCTGTCGTCGGGCGGCACTTAGGGCCGTGCTGCGGGCTGCGAGCATCTCAACGACGCGCTGAACCCCACGAGTGATCGGCGGACTGGCCTGTATCGATACACACGGTGGAGAGTACGTCTCGGAAAGTTCGAGTGATCCGGAGGCGGTCTTAATGACTCTGGCCGCTTTCAGAACGGCATAACCATCCAGCTGCTCATCCGAAAAAAGAATTTGAAGATTCTTCGCACCGACCCTAAGCTCACGCTCATTTGTCCCGGTGGTCAGATCCGGGCGACGCACCGTGCGCGCAAGATACCGGGTCGGCCGCTGACCTTCCTTATTGCGATCGGCGAGGTTTGCCGATCCCACCCGGTATTCCGGTATCGCAACGTATACATCGAGATGATTCGCTCCGGCGGGATAGTGGCCGCCGACAACTCTTCCCTCAGGGAGTTCGTCAAAATCGGGCGCGCGAAAAACCGTTCCGTCCGCGAGCGTGCCAACCGCGCGGGTGATCACCACTCGACCGGCAAGCAGTGAATCCGCATCTACGTCGAATTCACGAAATCCCCAACCGTAAACATGAAGCTGCCGATGCCGCTCGGCCTCCCAGGCTTCCGCGGCACGATCCCACATCTGAAAATGCTGCGGAGCGAGGAACATGCCTTCACTCCACATCACACTCTGGTGCTCACTCATTCGATATCAATGCTCGCTGCGTTTGGGACCCTTTTCGTCCGATTTTTCTTTTGTACCCGACTGCGCGGTTTTCTCAGCCGCTGCGCCCAGCCGAACGCAATATCCTTCAAGAGTAATCGTGACACTTTTCCTGATCGACTTCGTATCAACAACGCAACGCCAGCAATCTTCCGTGTGATCGCGAAAGATCGCGAATATGCCGAGGAAGGGAACCTGTTTGCCTTTTTCGTTCGGCAGATCAATCACCCATTCCGACGTATCAGGGTGCATGAACCGTTCCTGCTTCCCGGGATCGATCAGGTCTGCCCCCAGCGTAGCCTCGTCATTATTCCAAAGTTCATCAAAGGTTGCATTCTGGAACTTAGCAGCGTCACCGAGATAGTAAACCACTACATTCACGCCCGCGGAGGTCGAATCGGGCGGCGGCAGCGGATTCAAGACTCCTGACGTGACCAGATTCACTTTCTTGATTGTCTTGCCGCACCCTGTGGCGAGCACGGTCGTGGCCGCAAGGATGACGGCAAAAACGGTCCGGATGTGCGGTCGCATAATTTCGATGTACCTGCTAAGGACGAAACTTTTTGAGTTCGTCGAGCTTCTGCTCATAGCCTTTATTGAACCCGTTAAGGAATCGCGCTTGAATCCGTTTGTTATCTTCGCGGGTGAGTTCACGGTGTCGCTCGGCGAATTTGTTCCAGTCACCCTTGCCGCCACCAAAGATCGACTTCGCCCCGATCTGGAAATTCTCCGGAGACAGCTCCTGCAGGAGCCACTGACTTCCGCTCTTGATGCTCTCCTCGTATCCCGCAATGATCGCAATCTGGTGCAGCGACAGGTTTTGAAGCGCTTCAGTCAATAATTGCAACCGTTGTGTAAGCGGATCGCCGGCATGAACGGAGAACAAATATCCTGCCAGTGCCTCGGCGGACGCGGCAGACTTAACCGGATTCGATACCCGCATTTGCACACTGTGCTCAATGTCGAATTCCCTCTGCCATTCCGTCCTTCCCTGCAACAGAGTGTGGGCATTCTCAATCAGGATTCGCAGCACACCACGTAAAGCCTCGCCGAACTGCTGAACTTCCGCAGCCTGCGCAGGCTCTCCCGAAACCGGATCCAATGATCCCATCAGCGCGCGGATCGCCTCGTATGCCACGATATGCAGATCACTCGAAGGCAGACCGACCGAGATTTCAGCATCTTTCCGCTCGAGTTTCTGTTGCAGGCGGACAAGTTCGTACGAGCGATCGGGAAACTTCTCCCGCACTTTCCGGAGAATTTCACGTCGCGAACGACTATCCAACTCCGGGTCAGCCAGCCCATCCGAGACAATCTCTTCCATCATTCGACGACGATCTTCCGGCGATGACTCGGGAGTGTCCGCGAACACTCGACGCAGCGAATCAGAAATCGCGTTCGTCTTCGTCGGGATGTCCACCATCACCATCGTCGGGCCTTCACCGCCCGGCGGGGGACGCAGCCGCTCGGTCGTCTCGCTAACCGGTTCAAAGTTCAGCGTGAACGGTCCAATGCGAATGCGGTCGCCCTCGGCCAGGGGCATCGGTCGCTGGGCCGGCAATGCGCGCCCGTTGAGTTGGGTCCCGTTGCGGCTCTGGGTGTCTTCTACAAAGTAGCTGTCACCGTCTCGAAAAATGCGCGCGTGGCGACGTGATATGGAGCGCTGCGCGTCGACCAACACAAGCTCATTCGCGGTCGAACTTCCCACATGTACTTCCGGCAGCACGAACTGCCGCTCGAATCCGCCGGGTGCCCCTCCCTCTTCTTCCGAAGTGATGCGAAGCTTAAACGGCATCTCAAGCCCCCTTCACTTCCAATGACTCAAGGGCCGCGTCCAGCACTTCGAGGATTTCCCGATTCATCTTTTGAGAGCCAAACAGCTCGCTCCAGAGCCTGTCAACGGTGGCGTCAATGCGCTCGCGAACCAACTTCACCTTCGCGCCCGGATCGGCGGGATCAAAATCGCCGTTGTCCTCGCAGATGCTGAATCGTTTGAAGAATGACGCCATGCGAAACCCGAGAACCAACAGTTCTTCCCAGACGTCTTCAGGAATGGAATTCCGGTTTGCAGCGCGCTTGTCGCGCGAGTGCAGCACGGAATAACGATTGAAGGTCCGCGCATCGCCGCGTATGTGCTCGCGAAACATGATTTCAACCTGACGCGGATGCGGGCTCTCACCCCGGGGGGCCGTCAGCTCAATCTTACCGGTCACATACTTCAGACTCTCGGCAATCGCAAGAATATCCTGGCCGTCGTGAACCAGCAACGTGCGAAACAGCAGCATTCCCAGACTGTAAATGTCGCACGGATAGGCAAACGCGCGGTAGTAGATGACCTCCCGGTCGTAGATTACGCGATTCGTCATCGCTTCGATCGCCGCGAACACGGCTTTGTCGACCGGCGGAGTCGTCGCGAGACAACGGATGCCGCCCTCCACGTGTTCCCGGACATTGGCATACAACACAAGCGACGCGAGATCGTGCGCGGGCGGCGGCAGCGAAATCAGCAGCACGTCACGCATGCTCATCTTGCGAGCGCGCAGCGTCGCGGCCATCAGATCAAGTTCCAGCCTGCCGCGAGTCTTGCCGTCCGCATCAGTAATCAATTCCGCCGTGCTGATAATCAAATGCGAAAGCTCGCTCTTGCCAAACACCTCGTCGCGCATAAACGGCGCGCTGTAAACAGAATCCGGATCGAGCGGCGGACGAAAGACGGCATCCGGACAACCTGCGTCTCCGGCCTCGGGCAGCGCGCTTGCGGATCCCAAATCCACCAGCGAAAGATCGAAGCCCCAGCGTTTTGGCATCATCCCGGCACACTTCAGCGACGATACGGCATGCGCCGGACTCAAATCCAGGTGTGGACGATGCAATCGCGAGTGCAAGGCTTCGACGCGCAGACAAAGCTCGCGAAAATGAGCCAACTTCAGCAGAAGGCACTCGAGTGGAAACAGTCCGGAATCATCATCCGCGTAGTAGAATTGTCTCCCGTATCCCGTCGCCCGCTTCGCGCCTTCAATGACCTTCGTCCGCCCTTCCACCAACGCTGTAGCTCCGCCGCCCCGCCAGAGGTCTTCCCAGTCCGACCCGCCCAGCATCATGCAGACTTCATCGTAGTTCAGCTCGGCAACCGAGAGCGGAAGTATCTCGGTGTCGTAGTAACTTAGTATTACGAGACGATCACGTTTCAAGTCGCCGAACCGGAAGTCCGGGCCGAAGCAACTTCCGCGAGCAGATTCAGTAAGCTCCTTTGAATCTCCGGCTATAAGACTCTCGATCACCGGCCAAACATCGGAATAGAGTTGTTCACCCCGATGTACTTTCACGCGCGCAGGTGTCGGCTCTTCGGGAGTCTTTGCGTGACTCCAGAATATCACCCCAAACGGATCGCTCTTCTGGCTCTCTGCCTGAATCGGACAATAGAGATATCTGGAAGTACTTTCCGAATATGGCCGAAGCCCCACGGACTGCAACAACGCATCGTCGCGACACACCGACAACGGCCGTCCGCTGTAAGGACTCGGCGGATGGAAGTACTGTTGGGACGCGGAGCAAAACAAAATCGGCGGAAACTGCCCCCGCTCGGCCCAACTGGTAAAAGCCGGATGCAATCCGCCGATGCACGGCTGGCGGGCGAGCAGACTGTTGCGCTCAAACTCCCACTGCTCGTCGATGATGCGATTCGTCACCTGCGCACGCTGACCGGGGGAATGGGCGACGCGATAAGCATTCCGCCGGATCTTGACGGCAACCCAGCTGATCGGCTCGCCTCCCGGCAGCCCGATTCGGGCGAGCAATACCCGGCTGCTGAGCCCACCTTCCGAGAGCGAAACGAAGGAGTCACTTCGCCCCGCCGCCATGGTGGCACTCGTCGCAATTTCGAACCGGAACCCCGACTCCGGGGTGAAATACGGGAACTGGCTCAAGAGAGGAATTCGTATATTTTTCACATCACCCCGAGGTCTGGCGAAAATAATTGATTTTAAATCATTTCCGTGCCCAAACCCCGGTACCCTGCCTTACTCAATTCACTCTACGATGGAGCAAAGCAAATCAATATAACGAAGTCCTAAACCTGAGTCAAGCCGTCCTACCACTCATTTGCTTGATTTTTGAGAGGATAGGGGTGAGATTCACAAGCCCGCAGTCTTGCCACCAGTCGTTTTATCCCAGCCTTCGCAGAACGCTCTGGAAACCGGGCCAAGGTATGGGACGACTGAACTTGACCGAATCCTGCCGTTCGCGACGAAGTTGATGAGGTCCTCTAAGAAACAAGTTCCGAGGGCATTGCGAACGTCAAAATCGCCTTCTGCCATAAGTCGTTCGACCACGGCGAACACTGACGAAAGTCTGTCCGAAGGCGCGTGGTCCGCGATATCCGAAACGTAATCGCAATACTTAGATGCGAATCGATAGATGTCGGCCGCGCCCGGTCGCTGCAGATCCGTATCCGCCTCCCATCTGCGTGCAAAATCTACATCACTCTCGCGGATCAACTCGATTGCCATCGCGGGTGGAATCATGTTTGTCCCTATCTGAATTTTTACACGAATACGGTTGAGGGTCGTTCGTTCATCAAGAGCCACTGGGCTTGTAGTCAGGACTGGCAGGTGTATCCAACGAATTCTGAAGGTCCTTCAACATATTTTCGGCTGCCGCACGATCCTTGTTGCTCAACTGGTGGCCCTCCATACCCTTCTCCCCATTGCGAGCCCTGTTATCATTCGAAATCGCGGTCTCGAGTTCCTTGACGGTATTTTGGGCCTTCTGCTCGTGCCAGTACTCTTTGCCATCGCTCCCGACTGTTGGCTTTCCGGTAGCCCTTTCGTTTCTCACCGCGTCTGCCGTGCTTCCGCTCCCGATCTTGGCGTCGTCCCGGTACATCTTGTCGGCTATCTTCTGCATCTCCGGGCTATCGCACGCGGGTTTGCCCATTTCACGGCGCAGTTGCTCCTTGTATTTTTCATGGGCGGCCGCGCTATGCGCCTCATTATCGGGAGATTCTTCACCCGCCGGCTTCGATTTGCTGCTATCCGACTCCTCATCATCCGCCTTCTTCGACGCATGTCCTTCCCCGTCATGGCTTCCACCGCCGCTGAGTCCATAGAGATCCATCTCCTGCAGCGGATTCGCGGGGTAGGCGTAAAGGTTCAGTCCGCCTTTTAATCCGAGAGGATCGCTCTGCATAAAGCGGTTGGTCAGCGGATCGTAAGCACGATAGCCGTTCCAGCACAGGCCCGTGTTCGCATCAAAGATCTGACCCGGATAGCGCAGGTCAAACTCAAGCGAACTTGACTCGCCAACTTTGAATTCGCCGAATGGCCGTGCTTCCATCGTCCACACGAGGACGCCACTCTCGTCCGTGACCGCCACCGGAGTTTGATTGCCGTCGCAGTGGACCTGATAAGTCCGGACTGCCCATTCGGATTCCGAACTCTCACGCGTCAGATCAACAAACGCGGCCGGGCACAGCGATTCCGTCGTGAAATAGAGATACAACCGGCGATGATTGGGACCGAACACCTCGCGGTAGATGCGGTGACCGCTCCAGTGAAACTCGAAGTTTCCGTTCGGAGTTTCTTTGCGGCAGAGCTTGTCCTGGCCGTCATACAGATATTGGGTCTTCGCGCCATTAACGTCTACAGCCTCAGTGATTGCGTCCAGCTCGTCGTGACGAAGACGAGTCGTGCGCGTGCCGAGCGTCCGGCTGGTCACATTGCCGCGCGCATCATATTCGTACCGCACCGCTCCGGCGCGAGTCAGGCGGTTGGCGGAAGTCACTTCGCACCGCTCATCCGGGAGTGCATTGCCACCGGCATCATAAGCAATCCTTCTCACACGGCCTTCTTCACTTGACACGCTGGTAATGCGGCCCAGACTGTCATAGCCAAACGCACTCTGATTTCCGGTATGAGTGTAACGGCGAGCAACCAGATTGCCCATCGCATCGTACTTCTGATGCAAACCGTAATTCACGCGGCCATCGCCGCCCTCACGCGCGCGAATTTCCAGCTTCAGCAACTTTCCGGTTGAGTCCAGCAGCCGTGTCTCCACCAGTCTATTCGGAAGTACACGCGCCTGCATCCGGCTGCCGATACCCATCAAGGACTGCTCCTCGCCTTTTTCGTCCTTGATCTTCAGAGTAGTTCCGGTATCCGAGTAGCTGAACTCATGCTGTACTCCTTCCGCCCACTGCACCTTTGCCAACCGACCCAGCCCATCGTACGCAAACTGGACTGACTCACCATTCCAGGATTGCTCAGTGACGCGATCAAACTCGTCGTACTTCGTCGAGATCGCAAACCCCTCTCGCTCCGAGTATTTGAGACGACCGACTTCGTCCCATTCAAAGCGCGCCTCGCCTCTGCCGCTTTTGCGCGAGCTATTGTGATTCCCCTTGCCGACCTCGAATTGAGTCAGTACATTTCCGGAAGCATCGGATTTTTCGACAATGTTTCCCGCCGCATCACGACGATACGATTCACGCAGGCTGCCGTCGCGATGCACCTTCGACAAGCGGTCGTTCAAGTCGTAGTCATAAACGGTCATCGTGCCGCCCGGATCGACGACCTTCACGAGTTCGTCCGCCTTATTGTACTCGTACTTCGTCACCCGGCCAGCCGGATCGGTTATTTGCGTCAGCTTGTTCCACGAAGAATACTTGTAATGCCAAACTCGTCCATGCTCATCCTCGTGGGCCGTGAGGTTGCCCTCCTCGTCATAGTTGCGGCGAAGTCTCCGGCCGTCCGAGAAAGTCGTCTCAAGCAGCCGCGATTTACCGTCGTACCGGAATTTCGTGTCGCGTCCGCCAACACTGTGGACGACAATGTTGCCCATTGCGTCGTACACAAACGACTCCTTGACCACGCCTGTTTCGCTCCGAATACTCGCGAGACGGTTTTGATTGTCATAGCGGAAGTACTTGGCGCTTCCGTCCTGATCCATGGTCTTCGTGCGGCGTCCCGACTCATTGTACTCATGCACGGTCTTCCGGCCAAGCAGATCTGTCTCCTCAACTAGATTGCCGCGCTCGTCATATTTCCACTGCCGCTTGGCACCCGACGGATTCGTCTCCTCGACCTTCAAATTCAAATCGTCGAACCCGTACTTTGTCTTGCGTCCGTCAAAAGCCTCGTCCTCCACCACATTTCCGCGCTTGTCATATTTCAGGCGGCGGACGTTGTTGTTCGGGTCGATTTCACTTTCAAGGTGACCATTGTCGTCATACTGATACGTCTGGACATTTCCGTAGGGATCAATGATGTTGGTGACAAGGTTCAGCTCGTTATGCCTGTAAACGCGCTTTGCCCCGTTAGGAATCGTGAAGATCGTGACGCGAGCAAGCGGGTGATACTCCAACTCCCCTGAATACAGGCCGTCATCACCCCAAGACTTCACACATTGGCCGATACTATTGTACTCGTAGTGAAAGCTGTAGCCGCGCCGGTCGGTCTTCTTCGTCATCCAGTGACTGGCATCGTACTCGTACCGCGTGACCTGACCCGTGGCGTCGGTCATCGAGATCAGGTCTCCCGCCGGACTATAGGTGTAAGCCACTAACGTGAGATTGGTTTCACGCTCGCCGTCGGCAACGAGGCGGATCGCAACGATGCGATTCTCGGCATTATGATCCAGGACGAGTCGTCTGCGATGAGTGTCTATGATGGCGGCCAGGCGGCGAAAGCGGTCATACTCCAACCGGATCGCATTGCCATTGAGATCGGAAACCGACGTCAAGTAGGCGCGATTTGAAAGATTCACCCACTCAAACGTGAGTACCCGGTTGTCTTTGAGCCGGATCGTGTAAGTCTTTTCGGAGACTCTCGTCACAACGAAGTGATTCATCGGATGCTCAAGACTCTCTCCGTCGTTCCACATCACGGGCATGCGATACCGCATACCCTCTTCGGTGACGTAGTCGAAACCTTCTTCGGCTGCTTCCAGATACTGGCCGAATTCGAACGACCAGCTATAGCCAAGTGGTCCTTCAAAGGTTTTCAAGCTACGATAGGAACGCGACCACTTAAGCGGGACAATACCCGGCAGTTCAAAATCCGTACGATCTTCGAAGTTCGCACCGCTGACCAGATCGATCGGTTCGAGACCGAGATTGCACTTGTACTTGTCGACGATCTAGCCCGAGGCATGCGAAGCGGCGGCCGGGGAGCGTTGCGACATCGAGGGCGCGCGGCAGGCGATGCGCGGCCTGCAGCGGAACTACGAGGACCTCGAGGCCGCGCTGAAGCTGGAGACCGGTCGTGCCACTGGAACCTGAGTCCGAACCCACGCGCGTCGCTCGGGACCTGAAGGTCCTGATGGCGGACGACGACCCGGCGCAGCTGATGCTCTCGGAAGCGGCGCTGGCCGGCGCGGGATTCCTGGTCTACACGGTCGGCGACGGCCTGGAGGCCGTCGAGCAGTTCGAGTCGATCGCCCCGGATCTGGTCGTGCTCGACGTGAACATGCCGCGCCTGTCGGGCATCGACGCCTGTCGCGAACTGCGGCGTCGCTCCGGCGGTCGCGACCTGCCGATACTCATGCTGACGGGCCGCAACGACCTGCAGGCCATCAGCGATGCGTTCGCCGCCGGCGCCAGCGACTTCGCGCAGAAGGGCATCAACCCACGGCTGCTGATCGAGCGCGTACGGTTCCTGCTTCGAGATCGTGCGTTGCGCGAAGAACTGCGCGCGAGTCGTGCCAAGTTGCTGCTCGCGCAGCGCATCGCCCGCGTCGGGCACTGGGAGCTCGGCACGGACGGCCGGACACTGCATGCATCGCCGATGATCGGCGAGATACTCGGCATCGACAGTCGGACGCTGCAGAGCTACGAGGACTTCGTGCGGCTGCTGCCGCCGCCCAGCCAGTTCGAG
>CAZGVT010000107.1:0-9818 GCA_964529255.1 uncultured Alphaproteobacteria bacterium
AATAGGGTGCAGCAGCGACATTGTAACCACCGCCTCCTACGGTAGTGAGGTTGGCCATTGACTTGTTCAAGTTACCTCCGCCGACGAATGAACCGGTCCCTGAAGCATGGTTTCCGAATCCACCGCAGACAGCAGCGCTCACATTGGATGCGGAGTCCTGCACACCTCCTCCAACGAATGCATAGGAGCCACCGGCATAGTTTTGAAGGCCTGCGGCGACGCCGTCATAATAGCTGTTGGCGTGGTTCATGTGGCCTCCGCCGATCGTTGCGTAATCACCTGCAGCGTTGTTCAGAGAGCCACCCGCGACAGTGCCGTAGCTCTGCTCGACACGGTTCATGTATCCGCCGCCAATGGTTGCGCTGAATGCGAAGACGGAGTCCAACATTCCTCCGCCGATAAAGCTGCCGGATCCATTCAGATAGTTCTGGAGCCCGCCCGCAATGGTAGACTGGTTTCCGCCGACGGAGTTCTGCTGTCCGAAGACGTTGCTGTTGACACCGGACATGGTGTTTGAAGAGCCGACATTTACGGGGCCGGAGATTTTTCCGCCGATTGAGCCGTCCAGATAGCGGACATAAAGAGATTGAAAGACGCTGCCGATTTTGATGCGCGGAGCCATCTCTGCGTCGGAGCCGACGGTTGTACCGAGCCAGAGATACGGGTAGGTATTCAGATTTGAGGGCATGCCGGGATTCGTTTGACCGAGCTTGACTTCAAAGAGTCCGCTTGAGACGGTGCAAGAGGAAAGGGTCTCGGTCCAGAGCGAGGCTCCGCCGGAGGAGTCACTGTAGAGATTGAATGTGATCGTGACGACGGTATCAAGAGGCGCGCCCGACGGATCGGTGAGATAACCTTGATGATTCACAAAGCGCGGGACGGCGAGAACAAGGGATGCGGTTATCAGAATTGCGAGCAGAGTCATGGAAACGGTTTTCATAGTCGTGTTCTTTCGAGTAGGAATGAGTAGGAGATATTATCGTTGTGCTTGTTTCGTTAGGAGGTCATTTTGCGCACGGAGGATTTCGACTTCGTTGCGCAGGTCGGTAACTTGTTTTGCGAGTTCCTGGATTGCTGCGAGGGCAACACCGTCGGGATCGAGTGTGGAGATTCCGAGACTGTCTTCACCGAGATGGAATGAGTTCCAAAAGTCCTGGGCCATTGGACCGATGTGACGGATTGTTGGATCCGGTTGATCTTTGTAGCGCCATTCGCTGATCGGCAGACTTGCGAGTTTGTCGAGCACGATTCGCGTGTCAACCCGATGAATGTCTGTCTTCTTAGTGCTGTCGGACACAGCGACCCACGAACTCGTCCCTGCCGGTAAAGACGCACCGGTTGTGGGAGACGTGTACATTTTGACTCCGCCGAAAGCACGGACATTGAATGAGTTTGCTCCGTCGGAATAGTAATCACTATCGTACCCGTCCGCCCAGACGAAGCTGTTCGCGCTGGTGGCCTTGGCTCGATATCCTGCGGCCAGTGAATGTGTTCCTCCTGCAAGACAGCCTGCGCCGCCGGGAACAGTTGCACAGTTTCCGGTTGCCTGATTGCCGTAGCCTCCTCCCACCGTGGCATAGTCCTGCGAAACGGCATTGAAGCTGCCGCCACCGATAGCCGCATAATTGCCACTGATGTCATTGTGAGTTCCGCCCGAAATAGTCGAACAGAAACCGCCGATTATCTGATTGTCGATACCGCTGCCGATAAATGCAGCGATAGAATTTGCATCTATGCTGTTTGAGTCGGGTAACCAATACGCGCCACCACCGGCGATCACAGAATTCGCGCCGCGTGCCCGGTTGTTTTTTCCGCCACCGATGACGGCATACTTTCCAGAGCAGGTATTCCCGGATCCGCCGGCGATTACAGCGGCCGAGTCGGTTGCCGAGTTCTGATTTCCGCCTCCGACAAAGGCCCTTGCCGCCGTTGCATAATTGGTCGAACCACCAGAGACAGTAGCGTGCTCAGCCGTGGCCTGATTGAAGTTTCCTCCCGCCACTGTGGAGTAGGAACCACTCGCCGAATTGGCGTCGCCACCCCCAACTGCTGCCGCCGTTTGAGTTGCGAAATTTAGCCTGCCGCCACTCGCGACAGCAAACTCGCCCGTCGCCCAATTCGCGCGACCGCCACCAATCGTTGAATGGGCACCCGTGCTGTTGTTGGAGAGCCCACCAAGGATTGAGCCGCCATCAGCGGTGGTGCGATTCGCCCGGCCCCCACCAACGACACTGTAAGCCCCTGCGGCAGAGTTTGAGTCAGATTCAATCACCGAACCGCCGCCGCCCACGAAGCTATAATCACCACGCGCATGGTTGTACCGCCCGCCGCCGACCGTGGCACTTTCACCGTGCGAGGCATTGAGAATACCGCCCGAGGCAGTCGAGAAGTACCCATAGGCCGCATTCGATTGGCCGCCTCCGATGACGGCGTCGGGTCCGGGTGCATAATTCGCGATGCCGCCGCCAATCGATGATCCATATCCTCCTGCGTGATTCATCTGACCACCGAGCACCGATGATTGATCTGCACTCGCTTGGTTTCCATGTCCGCCTCCAATGACGGCACCATTTCCAGTAACGATGTTTCTCGAACCTCCGCAAATAGTCGAGACATTGCCCGATGCAGAGTTTGAATCTGCTGCAGAGTTGCCTCCGCCGCCTCCAATAACCGAGAATGTACCGATCGCGTGGTTGTGCCCGCCTCCTCCTACAGTGGCACCAGTGTTTGAAGCCGAGTTCGCGTAACCGCCGCTGACCGTTGCCGCGTCCGCTGCCGTATTGGTGAAGCCGCCGCTGACGGTGGCATAGTTGTTTGAGGCGGTGTTGTCGTAACCGCCGCCAACGGTCGGCGCGTATCCGGCGGCGGTGTTCGAGAAGCCACCACTGACTGAGGCATAATCGCCCGAAGCCGTAGCACTTTCGCCGCCGCCGACTGTCGAACTGAGCCCGGAGGCTGTGTTATAGCTGCCGCCGCTTACAGCGGAGTTACTGCCAGAGGCCGAATTTTGATCGCCGCCGCCAACAAAACCAGTGATCGATGCGGCATTGTTGGTTCCGCGCATGTAACCCATGCTTCGCACCCAGGTCTTGGTAGCATCCCACGCGTTCGTATCGGGATAAGCTTGAGCATTGGCGCTGTAGCCCTGCTCCTGCACCCACGCACGTGTGGCGTTACCTGCTGAGTCAGCTTTGGCATTGATGCGCTGACTGAGAGAGGTTGTATCCCACGCCGAGCTCTGCCACGAGCCGTCATGGAACGCAATGCCGATTTGGCTGTTGAGGGAGTCCACCATCAGGTTATCGAAGTAGGAGTGCCCATGCACATGTCCGCCGTCGGCGCCATCAAGCGTGCGAACCATAAGCGAAAACGGTACGGAAAGAAGTGGTGCGCGCGGCGTCAGTTCCGCGTCATTCCCGATCGTGACACCGAGCCAGGCCGAATCCGGCTCAAAGGTAGGGTCTTCGATCTGAATGGGACCCCAGGTGCGCGAGAACAGACCCGCTTGAACGGTGCAGGCAGGCTGCACTTGAGTCCACACCGGCATGCCACCATTTGCGTTCTGATAAACAGAAAAGGTAATCGTGACCGCGGTGTCGAGGGGTGCTCCGTCGGGCGATGTGAGAAGTCCCTGATAGTTGAATTGCAGGGGGACGGCATAGGTGATTGCCGAGAGGGTCGCGGCCATGATAAGGGAGCACGACTTCAACGTTTTCATTACTTGTTCTCCTTTGGTGCGCGGACGGAGTTTTCTTCCAACACGCGAATTCGTTCTTTGAGTGAATTCACCTCACCGATCAGAGTTGTGTTTGAATTTTCCAAGCTTCTAATGACATAAAGTATGTTATCTCTCATTGCCGACATCAAGCTGTCGCTTGAGATGTTGGGATGATTCGCGTGTGCCGTTGTATCAGGACTCCGGATGTTGTGGTAGTTTCGAAGGTGGGAGTCAATATACAATTCGACGATTTCCCATACGTATTCCTGCGTAGCATCATATGTGTCGTAAGAAGATGTCAACTGAACATGATCGTCTTCATCCAGCCACTGTCCGCTTGGGAGCCAAATGACAGAGGTTACCTCAAGATCTGTGCAGGTCAGGTCACCGTTAACGTCAAGATCGGCGGACGGCGTGTTTGTATTGATGCCGACACCACCAGCCGATCGAATCAGGAACTGATGCGGCGCGCTGGCAGTGAAGGGTAAGTCATGATCATCTGCCCAAACGAAGCAGCCGGTACAATCTGCCTGAGCATGGCTACCGCCGGCGAATGAGTGGCCGCCGTAGGCTTCGTTCGAATGCCCTCCCGCGATGAACGACCCGTAACCTGCTGCGATGTTGCCAGATCCGCCGGGGATACAGGAACCGTGACCGCTCGCGATATTTGAGCTTCCACCTCCGACCACTGCGCCGATTCCGGTCGCTTGATTCGAGCTTCCGCCGGACACCGTCGAACCGGGTCCGCTCGTGATGTTAAAATCCCCGCCGCCTATCGCTGAGTACTCTCCATTGGCTGTATTACGAAGGCCTCCGGCCACGGTTGAGCCGGTTGCACGCGCCGTGTCCATCTGTCCGCCGCTGACCGTTGACATCTCTCCTAAAGACGCGTTCTGCATTCCGCCCGCAACGGTCGCGTACCTGTCATCTGTGATGTTTAAGATTCCACCTCCGATTGCGGCACCGATTCCAACAGCGTAGTTATCGCGCCCGCCGTTGACAGTTGCATTGGAGTCAAGTGCGCCGTTCCGAGTTCCTCCGCCAATTGTTGTGGCATATCCCTGAGCGACGTTGTGCTCGCCTCCTGCTACAGAGGAGTAATCTCCCATTGCGTTGTTGAGCCGACCGCCAAGGATTGAGGAGTATGGAGCAACCGCCGAGTTTGAGTCAGTAGAGGTTGGACCTCCTCCGCCGGCAATAACTGCGAAATCAGCGCGAGTGACATTATTCATACCACCCCCAATAGAACTGTATTGTCCGTAGGCGTTGTTCTGCCTTCCGCCATTGACAGATGAGAATGCCGCCCTTGCGCCGTTCCAATATCCTCCAGGAACAGCAGACCACTCTCCGCTTGCAGTGTTACCGTTTCCGCCGCCGATGGCTGCGTCAAAGCCGCTCGCGAGGTTATAGCTTCCTCCCGAGATCGTCGAGTATCTTCCGCTCGAATTATTTCTCGTCCCACCACCTACTGTTGCCAAGGTATCTGCAGCATTGTTACTTGTACCACCGGAAATGGTTGAACCGAAGCCGTTCGAGTTGTTCATTTCGCCGCCGCTTACGGTGGAGAGCCATCCGGACGCAGTCCCGTGAGACCCTCCAGCGACAGTTGAGTTCTCGCCAGTCGCACTATTTGCTGCACCGCCTGCAACGACGGACGCAATTCCTTGCGCGCTGTTGAATCGACCGCCACCAACCGCGCTCCAATCTCCTCCGGCAGAATTGGAGTCTTCCTCAATGGACTCGCCGCCACCGCCAGCCACGACGGAATAATCCCCGCGAGCCACATTGTGCTGTCCGCCAGCGACCGCAGACGAGTTCCCGCTCGCAGTGTTCGCCCCTCCGCCAGCGACCACTGTGTACCAGTTGCTCGCGGTATTGGAAGATCCTCCGCCTATCGTAGAATACTCTCCGCTGGAGACATGCCAGTCGCCGCCACCAATAAATCCCGTACCGGATAGCGTATTGCTAGTTCCGTGTAGATAGCCCGAGGATTTCACCCAGTGTCGGGAAGCAAGATTGGTCGAATCTGCTGCGGTCAGTTGCACTGTTCCGTCAAAGAATCGAATGCCTTGCGTCTGAAGAGTGGTGTCCATTGTGACGGCTCCAGCGATGAATCCTCCAGTTGCGCCGTCCACAGTTCCGACTCGGAAGGCATGGGCGACGGTGAGGAATCTTTCGCGCGGAGTCATTTGAGCGTCGGTTCCTATTGTGATGCCGAGCCAGCGATCCGCGGCGAAGACATCGGAGAGCGGAGACACGGAGCCAAGCTTCACATTGAAGAGCCCGCCTGACACGACGACAGCCGGATGGGTTTCCGACCAAAGGAGATTCCCGCCAACTTCAGCGTTGTAGATGCCGAAGGTGATGGAGAGAGATGTGTCGAGCGGCGTTCCGTCGGGCGCAGCGAGGTAGCCCTGGTAGTTGATAAGTGAAGGTACGGCAGTTGCTATAGAGGCGATTGTCATGCTGAGAGCAATTACAAGTCTTTTCATCGTTGAGTCCTTTCGAGCAATTGTGATTGCGCCTTGTCGGCGATTAAGGACTGTATTTGGGATTGCAGGTATTGATTCTGCTGCTCCAGTTTCTCGCAGCGTTTTGCGAGTTCCTGGATTGCGGCGAGGGCGATGCCGGAGGGATCAATAGTGCTGATCTTCAGACTATCGCTGCCAACGTGAAACGCGTTCCAGAAATCCTGAGCCATGGGACTGATGTGCTTGATATTCGGATCGCCGACCTTATGGTGCCAGAGATAGACGGGCACGGCGGCGATTTGATTCAGCAATTCTGCGCCGTCTACTTGTCGCTCGCACGTCTTCAGAGTGCTGTCGCAGACAGAATTCCAAGTGTTGTCGCTCGCATTCAGAGTGACTCCGATGTTGGCGTCACTATTCGTATAGATTCTCACACCGCCCGCTGACCGCACGTTGAATTGGAATTCAGCCGAGGATGCGAAATGATCGCTAGAGGAACAATCAGACCAGACAAAACTGCCGTCGTGATTGGCATCGGCTCCGAATCCTGCTGCAAGCGAATTGATTCCATTCGCGCTATTCCACGTTCCGCCTGGGACCATGGAGCAATAACCCTGTGCAGAATTGGAGCCCCCCCCTGAGACCGTGGCAAACATGTAGGCCTCGTTGTCCGTACCCCCGCCTACGGTTGCCCACCGCCCCGATGCGATGTTCTCTTGTCCGCCGCCGACAGTGCAGAATGAGTCACTAGCGAGGTTTGTCGCTCCGCCAGCGATTGTCGAATAGGTGCCAGAGGTTTGATTATTCGCGCCGCCTCCAACTGCGGCGAAGAGAGCGGAAACGGAATTGTGGTGGCCGCCACCGATCACCGCATAATCTGCGGCCGCGTGGTTGCGCCTTCCACCACTGATCACAGCTCCCGTGGCATCGGCACAATTGCTGTCGATGACTGAGACACCGCCTCCGCCGGCAACAACCGAGTAGCTGCCGCGCGCGGAGTTATAGCGTCCGCCGCCCACGGTGGCATTGTATCCCACGGCGAGATTGTTATACCCGCCGCCGATCGTCGCACACTGTCCATTGCTCTGATTGTAGTATCCGCCCGCAATCGTGGCTCCTGCGGCTTCGGTCTCGTTGTCGTAGCCGCCGCCAATCACGGAATAGGCATCAACAACATAGTTGCGTTTGCCGCCGCCGATCGCCGAACCTGCCCCCATGACCGAGTTGCTGTCAACTTGTGCCAGCCCTCCGCCGCCCGCAATAACCGAGTAATCCCCGCGTGCGTAATTGTATCGCCCGCCGCCCACGGTTGCGGTGTGACCTGCAGCAAGATTCTGATAACCTCCGGCGATGGTTGCGAAGCTGTCCTGAACAACGTTTCTTCTTCCGCCACCGATTGCTGAGGCGATGCCTTGCGCACTATTGCTGTCCGATTCGAGGGTACCACCGCCTCCGGCGATAGCCGAGTAGCCTCCGCGCGCCATATTGTAGCGGCCTCCTGCCACAGTTGACGCGTAGCCGCTTGCAGAATTGTCGTAGCCACCGCCGATGGTTGCGACGGTATTCGCGCAGTCATTGTAGTATCCGCCGGCGACGGTTGCACCTGACACTGACGCCGTGTTCTGATATCCTCCGCCGATTACAGTCGCTGCGGCGGACGCGTTGTTTTGATAGCCGCCGCCGATTGTGGTGTTATTCGCGCTGGCATTGTTGCCCCAGCCTCCGCTGACGGTCGCATTGTCACCGGAACAGGAATTACTTCCCCCACCTCCGATCGTTGACATGATGTTGTAGGCGTAGTTTGCATTACCTCCAGCTACGGTTGCTGCAGTTCCGAGAGAATTGTTGGCTGCTCCACCACCGACCACCGCGTAGTTTGCGGATGCCAGATTCATGGTGCCGCCGGTGACCACGGATTGAACACCGGCCGCTGAATTGCCTGCCGATGTATTCATCCCGCCACCTCCCCCGACAAATGAGAACTTTCCGGATGCAGTGTTCTTTCCTCCGGCGACAATTGCGGCTCCGCTGTCTGTCACGCTGTTGTCGAAGCCTCCACCGACAAAAGCGAGGTCAGATTGAATGCTGTTATCAAACCCACCTGCAATGGTAGCGTATTCCGCTTCGTTGATCCAATTACTTTTGCCGCCTCCGCAGGTTGCGCTTTCACCTTCGATGTGATTGGCTCTTCCACCCGCGACAACAGCATGCTCATACATGACATAGTTGGAATCACCACTCAAGATGGCGGAATAACTACCCCCGCAGTAGTTGCCTCGACCACCGGTCACAACGGCGTACTGACCAAGCGCCCAATTGCCGTATCCTCCGCCGATAGTGGAGAACGTCTGTGTCGCCTTATTTGCTCGTCCTCCGAGGACGGCCGCCCAATTTGCACCAGCTTGGTTTGAGTCAGCTGCGGCCCCACCACCACCGGCGACCACGGCGTAGCTGCCGCTCGCTCGGTTGTTTGCTCCTCCGGCCACCACGGAGTAGTGACCCGACGCGATGTTCTGATCACCCGTAACGAATGCCTGCGCTCCGGCGTTGGTATTGCCGGTTCCGATGTTGACTTTTCCTGAGATGGTTCCGCCAGTTGCGCCGTCCACAGTTCCGACGCGAAAGGCATGAGCGACAGTGAGGAGTTTTTCGCGCGGAGTCATCTGAGCATCGGTGCCGACGGTGACGCCGAGCCAGCGATCTGCGGAGAAAACGTCGGAGAGCGCATTCACAGAGCCGAGTTTCACATTGAAGAGTCCGTCAGACACGACGACTGCCGGATGAGTTTCCGACCAAAGGAGATTACCACCAACCTCGGCGTTATAAATGCCGAAGGTGATGGACAGGGTAGAATCGAGCGGGGTTCCGTCGGGCTCGGTGAGATAGCCTTGGTAGTTGATTTGGGAGGGAACGGCGAGCGCGATTGCGACGCAGACGAAATAGGTAATGCAGAGGAAATGAAGCTTCTTCATGATTCGCTCCAAGCGTATTTTGTTAATCAGAGACTGAGGGAAGCCCTGGCAGGGAGAAAAACGAACGAGCGAATCCTGCCACGGTGGTCGCGGAAGATTCGCTCGGTAGAGGGGCTGCCGAAGGGAAGTCTTCGGCGAATGTGCTACATCAAGATGTTACAACAAAGCTCAGGGAAAGTCAATGAGACGACACAAGGGCTTGCATCAGACCGCAACGGTGCGCATGGACGAATACCGTTGAAGATGTTGCATTGCTTTGGACTGCTACGTAATATACGTGACCCTATAGGAGGCACGCTCTATTCATGTATCGCTTTGCAATAGTGTAGAATATAATCCAAAATAAAAACCCCGCCAGTTGGCGGGGCCTATGGAGGACTATCAGGTAAAGCTACGAGACGTCTTCGATGACGAATTCGGGGCGGTTGTTGACTTCGGTATGAATGCGCCAGAGATATTCGCCGATCACACCGAGCATGAGAATAACGAGGCCGAGCAGAAATGCGAGGAGCGAGACCGTCGCGGCGAATCCCTTGATGGGAACTTGAGACGTCAGCGCGCTAATCACGACGAAGATGCCGTAGGCGAAGCTCAAGAGCGAAACCCCAAGACCGAGCAGCGACATGGCCCGGATGGGAATGATAGAGAATCCGAGGA
>CAZGVT010000108.1:0-9759 GCA_964529255.1 uncultured Alphaproteobacteria bacterium
CGCTCCGAGAAGTCCCAAGCCGGCGGAGCGCACAAGAGGTCGATAATCGGCTCCTGCAACGGCAACTCGAATTCCACCGTCTCGGAAACAGCATTCGGAGCCGCCGTACGGGCCGTCAGGAAGATGTGCTCGAACGTCGCCGGTGACGAGAAGCGCAGAATCGTGTACGCGATACCCTGACGCGAGTCCCCGGCAAGGTCGTCATTACAAGTATAAACCAGTTCCGAAACGATCAATGCCGTATCCGGCTCAACACTGAAGAACACCGCTGTGCTGCAGCGCACCGCGTTGCTGTAAATATCAATCACCTCCGCGGAAACTTCGAGGTCCCACAACGAACCACCGGCATCCTCGCCGACCTCCCGCGGATAGACATTGATCGCAGACGGCGGTCCTGAGACGACCGATCCGTTCGATGAGGTGGCCGAGATAAGATTGCCCGCAGAGTCACGCGCACGGGCCTGAACCGAGAACGGCCCAGCGCTGGTTCCCGCATTGATCGTCGCAACGGCAACTCCATTGGCGGTCTGTGCCGAATCGATGAAACCGTTGTTATTGATATTGATTCCACCACCCGGCTGACCACCCAGAATTTCAAATGTCACCCAGAGGCCGTCCGGCGCCGGGTTGTTGTTCGCATCGCGAACATCGGCCCGCAATTGGGCGGAGGATTGACCACCGGTACCGCGCACCTGAATACTGGGAGGAAGCACCTGCAACTGAATTGTGGTTGCGTCACCGGACACCACTGTGACAACTGTGGAGTCCGCATCAACGCCAATCAACTCGGCCTTAACGGTAACTGGCCCGGCGACCGGTCCCGGAGCTAAAGTGACGCGGGCAACACCGTCAATTCCAGTTGGAATTGGCGACGGAGGCGAAAGCGTTCCCGCCGTAGTCGTAAACACGACTGCAATGCCATCACGAACCGGATTGTTCAATGAGTCGCGAATCTGAGCCCAGCACTCGACAGTGGTGTTGATCGGAATTGTCGAGTTGGCCGTGTAAATCTGCGTATTGCGCGGGTCTCCCGGATCGACCGTAAAGAACAGGCTGTTGGAAACCACGCCGTTCAACTCCGCCCAGACTTCAGCAGGATTGCCCGCTGTCGTAACTTGGTTGCAGAATCTCCAGAATTGTGAGGTCGACAACCCGCCATTGTTCAGAAGCACCGAGTCGGCTGAAAAAGAACCACACTCGCGATAGAACTTGAGCCACAGCCCGTTCACACGTGTGAAGTCATCATACAACACGGTCGCTTCTATGCTCACCGAGTCGACGCCCGCAACTCCAGTCGTATACGCGGGGTCCAGCGTAATCGATTCGACTTCGGAAGCTTCGTCGATGCGGATTCGCACCGTGTCCACGAGACCCCAGTCGGGATAACGCGCAACAACAAATGCCGAGTCGGTTTCATCGTCCGGATCATTCGGTACGCCGGGCTCACAGAACGTCGCCAACGCGCGGCCGAATGAATCTGTGATCGCATAGGAAGTAACCACACCCTCTTCAGGCGCGCCGAAAAAGATGGTGTCACCAACTCTTGCCGTGCCGAATGGATCCTCAAGTGTGGCGATCAAATTCGCCTGCGTGACGCAACCGTCCGCCTTGATACGCCGCGTGTCCGAACGCAGATTCAACTCGCCCTGCTCAGGAGGCAGAGGCAATACCGTTATCGCCGCAGTATCGGCCAGATTTGCCGCGACGACCCACAGGTTGAAGTCGCCGTACTCGCCATTGGAATACCAGTAGGTCGAGGTACGACCGGTCGCGTCCGTTGCCGGCAATGGCTGGAAGCGCCCACCGGTAGCTCTAAGTCGCAAATTGACATTCTCGATTCCGGCACTTTCGCAATCGCGAATACGAACAACGACTAACGCGGAATCCTCGTACGCCGGAGCAACCTGGATCATTGCCGGAGTGACGACAATATTCAGATCACAGAGGACAAACTGCGCCTCCTGGATCAAGATACTTGCCGTGTCCTGAAGGCTTCCCGCGCCCGCCGTAATCAGATTCAGGCCCGGCTGCGCATAGCTCCGATAGAGACACTCCACGCGACCGAGCGCGTTGGTCGTATCCCGCAATCCTGTGTCCACATACTCAATCAGTCCAAGCTGCGGATTCGCCAACGCGAGCGCAACCTTGACCCCCTGCAGGACTACACCCTGGCGGTCACGGACGATGACAGACAACGATGTCTGCGCAGAATCCCCCGGCAGAAATTCAAGCGTCTCATCTCCAAGGACAATCTGAACAAAGCCGACGGAAACATCGCCCCCGCCAAGATCATTGTTGCCCGAACCCTTGTCCTCGGAACACCCCGTCGCCAGCAACATCAATGATGCCGTCAGCATCACCAATGCGTGGCCAAAGTACTTCTTCATTTTTGTCTCCATGATGTCCTCCAATCAGGTTGAACTCAGCTAAACCGATCGGAAGCTTCCGGATTTCCGGAATCCCCCGATTGACTCCCGCTGCACCCGCCGGAGAGCCTCATTTGCCTGCCTGATCTATTACCAGAATGACGGTCGCTACCTGCGCCGTTACCGCCACAAAGTCCTTAAATGTCTCCCATGCGGTTTGTTCAACCGGCCGCGTGGGCACGAATACAACATCCCCCGGATCAATCCCCAACCGTGATGAATACCGAAGTTGCGATCCGTTCTTCGCTCGAATCACGACCGCCTTCCGTCGCCAGCCATCCCGGTTTATCCCGCCCGCCGCTTCAAGATAATCGTTCAAGTTGCCGTCTTCAATCCACGGCACTTCTCCCGCTTCATTCACGGCTCCGAGCACTCGCACACCCAGCGGGAACGAGGGTATCTCAATCCGGTCTCCGTCCCTGAGCGGCGTGTTCCCTGCTTCGCTCTCCACCAAATCGGCATCCTCAACATCCAACACCACGGTGCCGTACTGCCAGCGCGCAAACTCAGCGGCCAATTCCTGATCCGCATAGTAGCTGCTTCGCGAATTCAGCCTCGCCCAATTGGAAAGTATGCGGTCCTTCTCGACAGCAATCGGATCACTCTCGCTGCTGCGAACCAACCGAACCGAATGCACGACCGCCGTCGGCAATAGTCCACCGCAGCGTTGAAGCACTTCCCGAAGAGTGGTCACACCGTCGATGATCGCATAACCTCCGGGAGCGGCGACTTCACCGACGATCGTCACCGACCCGGCTCGATTCGTGTCAGGGGACGCGGTCACCAGCACACGATCTCCGGGGCTCAATGACACGGTCGCTGCGCCAGGCTGAGAAAGATCAACAGAAATCGACCGGCCCGAGCGGGAGACGACTAAGACGCCGCTGCGATTCGCATGGTGCGAAAACCCGCCGGCCAGCGCAACCGCCTTTTGCAAATCATCACCGGCAACATACTCGAACTGGCCTTCCGCAAGTACCGCACCGGACACTGCAATACGATCCGCCGACTTGTCAAGCGCCGGAACGTGCACCGTCTGGCCGTCACGCAGATACGGATTGGATTTCAGATCACCGCAGCGCTCGTAGCTGAGTAAATCTGCAATCCCTGATGTATCTCCGCCCGGCAGTCGCAACTCGATCCGTCTTTGCGCAGCCGCGACGACCGATGCCGTATCGCCTTTTTCAAAGACCCGGTCCCGAATCAATCCGCCGGCCATCAAGATCGCGTCGCTCACACGTGACGTCGCCGTCAGCGTGTAGGGGCCGGGAAAGTTCACCGCCCCGGTGACGTGCACGCGAAACTTGCGTGGCTCCACCAATGAGAGGGTGACTTCACCGACACGCAATGCTTTCGCGACTGCCGCGTTTACGCTCGTTTTGGCGTTCTGGAGAGTCTGCCCGGCAACGGGCACCAATCCAACCAGCGGGATCACCAGCTCCCCTTCGCCGGTCACCTCCACGACTGTTTCGGTGTAGGTCGGTCGCCAGAAGATCAGCCTGAATCGATCGCCCGGACCTACAACATAACTCGCCGGATCGATGGCACCTTCAAAGAACGTCTCCTGAGCGCCCGGCGTAGGCAGTGATCGCCCGCCGAGCAATCTCTCAAGGTCCGACTGATTTCCCGCCGTTGTCGACGTTCCCGGCGTGCCGAACTGAGGGTAAGCCGGTAAAGCGACCAACAGCAAAGACGCACCCCAAAACAGTCGCAATATCCACCGGAGGCTGGACGTTATGGCCAGAGCCTACTTCTCCTCTTGTGAAGCACCCTCGTCCGGACCATCATGGGGAAGGAAACGATCTTCCACCTCCTGGACACGCGGAGGAATTGTCGCCTTAAAGCCTGCTCCGAGTATCCGCGGGGTCACCTGAATAATCAAGTCCGTCTTGCGCGTGTTGTCCGAGGAGTGCCGGAAGAGCGATCCGATGAACGGAAGATCGCCGAGGAATGGCAGTCGCTCACGAGTCTTGGAGGACTCGGCCCCCAACAAGCCACCGATCACGACGGATTCGCCATCCTTGACGCGAATCGTCGTCGACGACTGGCGGCGCTTCACCCACGGCACTTGAGTATCCGACTCCTCCAGGAACTGGAATATCGAAGAGAGTTCCGGCGAAATCTCCGTGGTGATATAGCCGTCCGAATTGATCTTCGGCCGCACACTCAGGAACACTCCGACCTGAACCTGCTCGATCTGCACCTGTCCGCCGACACCGCCGCTGCGCGCAACGTACGGAATTTCATCGATTACGCGGATCATCGCTTCCTTGTTGTTCAAAGTCGATATCGAAGAATTGGCCAGAACCTCCGCGCGTCCGCGACGCTGCAATAGATCAAGCGCCACTTCAAAAGCCGTCACCTGTTTCGTCCAATAGCCCATTCTGCGCGCCTCAAGCGGGTAGAAGGGCAGGAACGACGGCTTTTTCCCGGGGATTGACGCCTCAATACCGGTCAGCGCAGCGTTACCATCCTGATCCACCTGATTGCCAAACGGATCGACTGTCCCTTCACTCAGCACCGTCTGAATGGAGGAAAGACGATTCCAATCCACGCCCAAAGCTTCCTCATCATCAACCGAGACTTCGATGATTCTGCATTCCAGCATGATCTGCAGAGCCGGACGGTCGACTTCCTTAATGACATTCTGAATGTCGGAAATCACTTTGGGACTGGTCAGCAGAAGCAACTTGTTGCCCGTTGTGTCAATCGTTACGTCCGCCGCGAAAGGCGCCAGCATCTTGGCAACAGTCGCCGCGTCGGAATACTGCAGTTCAACGACGTAGGACGTGATCCCGACCTGCTCCTTTAGTTGCTTGGAGGGTGCGACGAGAAACGACTTGCCGACAATCTCGTAGGACAACCCGGCCGCACGGACGACGAGGTTCATCGCCTGCTCTATCGGAACATCCCGCAAGTGTACCGAAATCTTCTCTTCCTTGTTGACGCCCGGGCCGGTGACGATATTATATCCGCTCTTCTCCGCCAGAATCGAGAGTACCGAAGGCAAAAACGCGTCGTCGGCGTCAATGGTCACCAGTCGATTCAAGCCGGCGTCTGCGGCAACCGACTGCGCGAAACCTACCCGTGGTGCCGTCGCACAAAACGAGCAAACAAGTATGGTGATGGTCGAAAGCACCCGAATCCGGCCAAGGTGCGTCTGGAAAAGTCTGCAAAAGCTCAACGGGGGTCTACCTCTTCAGCAAATTTATGTCAGGAGGAGTTGCTTCCTGTACGGACCAAAATCGCCATTCGCAAGCCAACCAGAGCGCGAATGGCGCGCGATTACTCAGTAATTGCCTTCCGGCGCTTCGGACACTACCGTCTTGCCCTCGGATAGCTCGCTCTCCGGAGCCGATTCGTTAATCAATACCAGAGAAGAGCCATCCTTCACAAGTATGGCTTGAGCAGTCGTGATCTTGGCGACACGGAAACCGCATGGCTGCGACCCATGAACTTGATGATAGCGGACGGCGTATCGCCCAACACCGTGCACGAAAGCCGCATCCTCCCCTGCTGCTCAAGTGTCTCGGTGACCCCAAGACTGGCCAGAAACTTGCGCGACTGGATGACCTTCGTCAAATCGAGCGGGTCGTTGGAAACGCGGGTCTCGTAGGCGCTCCGGTCGTTGAGATTCTTTTCCAGCGTGCTCACGGTCTCCTTCAACTGAGCGTCCGTGCCCAGCACGACCTTTTGCTGCTGAAGATTCTCAACCTGCTTCGACATCCGGTAATTGCCGTACCCGATCCAGACCAACACCACCACGAGGAGCGTGATCAGAATCCCCCATAGAACGTTGACTCGCTGTGCCATTTATTTGTGCTTGATCAGGGTTAGCGTGGAAACGGTAATCGTCATCGGGCGCTTGTCCATTTTGCGTTCCTTGGCCAGCGCCTGGACTTTCTTCACCGTACTGTTCAGGTCAATCATGTCCACCGTGACCAGCCGGTTGCTGCGCTCCACGTCATTGAGAAAATTTACGAGCGACTTGTAGCTGGTCTCCACTTCCATCGTGTACGGCGTCGATATGTAATCTGCATAGCTCTTGCGCGTACCAGGCTCGATGGTGATCACGTCGATATTGTGCGAACGAAGGATATCGGTCACCTGGTCCATGAACGGCATGGAGGCGTCTTCCGCCAGGGAATCCGTCTTTGACTGCGCCAGATTGCCTTCAATGAGCCGCGTGACCTGCTTCAGCTCATTGGCAATAATCTGCGCCGCGATCAACTTCTCGTTTTCCTGTTGAATCTGCCTGTCCAGCTCCTTCACCTTCGCGGGCAGCGGAGCATACTCGAACTTCCGATGGTAGTAAAACCAGAGTCCGGAAGCGGCCAACAACAGTACGGCAAACAAGACCTTTTTCATTTCGTGGCGAATTCCTTAGAAGTTGATGCCTGTTTTCGACTCCACGCTGCCGGCGCTCTTCTTCTTCACTTCAGGCATCCAGGTCGTGCACTCCACCGAAAACAACAGCACGTCCTGGTCCTCGACGATTCTGCGCAACGACTTGTCAAACCGGATTTCATGCAGACTCTGGCGGAACTCCGGGGTCGTCTTCAGCAGCTCGATGAACTTGGAGATAATCTCGAACTCCTTCTGCGCCGAGTCCACCTGCGCGATGCACTCCAGACGGAAGACCTTTTGCTGATACTCGACACCCGTGATCGCCATGCCCTGCGGAAGCACCTCGGACAGCTTTTCAAGCCGCCGGGCCCACAGGAACCGCTCGCCCTCGAGCTTCGCCAAAGACAAGACGTCCTCTTTCGAGACCTTCGTGCCCTCGCGTTTCAGACTATCCAGCTCGGCACGAATGTCGTCGAGCTTCTCCTGCCGCGACTTCACCACATCGCGCATCGCTTCGGTCTGAGCCCAGGTGAGTCCGCCCAGCACAATGAACACTATCGCGAAAAGCAACAGCACCAGATACGACCGCCGTTCCTGCCGACGCTGCTTCTGGACCAGCTCGCCTTCGCCCTTATTGAGATTGATCGTGAACTGCTTTACCATGGAGCCTCGCTATACCGCCTGCGCGCGATGGGCAAGCCCAACCGCCGCTGCAAATTGAAAACGGTTGCGAACTTCGCTCGAACCGTCCATCGTTATGAAAGGATCAAAGGCCCGCGCCTCAATCGAGAACTTCTTCGAAAGGAAATCGCAGAGTTCCTGACTCTCCGCCGTTCCACCGACGATCTCGATCCGCGTGAAGAAGCTCTGACCGGTCTCCTTCACATAATAGCGAAGCGAGCGATTCACTTCATCGGCCAGCTTCTCAATCACCGGCTTGTCGGCCAGAGACAAAGCATCGGACGCCGGTTCCTCAGCGACGGGCTTCATGCCCTTGCTGGTCAGACCCTGCGTCCGTTTGATCTCTTCCGCCTCGCTGAATTTGCAGCCCAGCTTCTTCATGACCTCTTCCGTGAACGCGAAGCCCCCCACCGGAAGATCGCGACTGAAGAACATGTCCTTTCGCCCCATGACCAAAAGATTCGTGCGCCGCGCTCCGATGTTCAAGAATACCACCACACCGTCATCCGGTAGATCACCTTTCGCCAGAAATGAATTGACCGCCGCCAGCGGCTCCAAATCCACAACTCCCGGCTTCAACTCCAGTTCGCGAAGAATATCCAAATGCGAGTCGAAAACGCGCTTGGTTGTCGCCGCGACAAGCACCCGCACCTTGTCCGCATCTTTCGTGTCTTCACCGATGATTTGGTAGTCGACAACGGATTCGCTGCCGTCAAGCGGAAGGTGCTTCCGCGCCTCCTGAAGAATCGACGAGGCCATCTCGTCTTCACTCATCTGAAGCGTGCGGATCTCTTTGGCAGCCTGATTCAGCCCGCCCACCGAACTGCCCAAATGGGTCACTCGCTTCGGCCTGATCCCTGCTTCCTGAAACATCTCGAGGACAATCGGTACGATCGACGTCTTTTTCGGTCCGTCCAAATCGTACTTTTCCTGCCCTGTGTAGATGTTGCGAGCAATGGCCTTTACAAGCCGCTGCCGGCCGTGGCTGCCCTTCTCGGCAACAACCATCTTGACCGCATGGGAACCAATGTCCAGCCCCACGCGAAGATTCGACTGAAATCCGAACACTCTATCTCCTTACATGCCACCGGGATTTGATAGGATTGGCGATTGCCGCATCCTCCGCCACGGGGGACGAAGCGGAGGATGCGAACAATCTTCGGCGATGCGGATTGCTCCGCAATTCGGGGAGTTCTTGAAGGCAGGGTGAACGCCGCTTGAGAACCACCAAATTGTGCTGACCGCCGAGCCGCACCCCAACCCGAGCGGGAAATCTAATCTTCCAACCGATCCGAAACTGCCAGTAGACGCTCGCGCAGAACGCCGACGAAACTAATTGAACCTCGTGTGAACCTTCGTCCCCGCCTGCTGGAATTCCGGCGCGTCTTCGCCCCACTGCACGATGTCGAATATCGCATGGCCGTCGGCGTCGCGTGCATCGATAAAACACGGCGGTCGATTGTAAAGGAAACGCATGTCGTAACGGTACTGCTTGCCGTATCCCGTATCCGTGCAGGTCGACCGGTGCACGTAGCCGCGACGCTTCTGAGTCAACGAGCCATATAGATAGATGAACCCGCGATAGTCACAGCACCCGCCACCGGTGGCAATGCATCCGCATGGCGTACACACATAGCCGCTATCCAGATCGTTCTGGTTTTCAAAGGTAAAACTCTCGCCCAGTGCGACGATGGCGGCGTTGATGCGAATGTCGGAATAGGCGATGTTTGTCTGACCGTGACCCAGCCCGTTGGAGTTCTCGCGTCCGTTGGCCACCGTGTTGCCAATCTTGACGTCCGCCTCGCTTACGATACCCAGGTAATCATCACACGATAGAGGCACACGGGGATCGCGGGCGTTCTGCGTCACACACGCATAGATGATGTCGTTGATCAGACGGATCGTGTAAGAACTGCCAATCGTGTGGCGGCCGTCCACGACGCCGTATATCTCAAGAGGTGAGTCAAAGAACGAGCAGGTGTTGGCAAGAGGGAACGAGCCTTGATCCGTAGAATCGAATGGAGTTCCGGTCGGCCAACGATACCAAGTGGCAGTCCCTCCGTCAAAACGCACCCGATATGTCCACTCGGCTCCCCCTCCAAGCCAAGTATCCGCTCTGCCCCTAAGCGATTCAGCCTGATTCGGGATATCGACTGCCGCCTGCTCAAACAGCGGCAGCGGACCGCGGAACTGCGGGTTGTACGCCTGACCACGCCAGAAATCCTCCGCCACCGTGGTCACCTGATCATAGAAAACCGGATTTTCCATGATCGCAATCTGACTATTCGAATGAACGCGGCCGTTG
>CAZGVT010000109.1:0-2576 GCA_964529255.1 uncultured Alphaproteobacteria bacterium
TCAAACGGAATTCCCGCTGACCGGCGCGCACGTGAGTGTGAACTGCCTCGCGTGTCACATCGACGGGCAGTACTCAAACACGCCGACGGATTGCTACGCCTGCCACGACCAAGACTATGCGCAGGCGGCGGATCACGCGCAGAATCAATATCCACATGATTGCGCAATTTGCCATAACACGGGAGCGTGGGTGCCGTCGACTTTTGATCATGATGACACGGAGTTTCCGTTAACGGGCGCGCACGTGCAAACTAACTGCTCCGATTGCCACATCGGCGGTCAGTTTGAAGGGACGCCGACAGATTGTTACTTCTGCCATGAGGAGGAGTACGATGAGGCCACCGATCCTGATCATCAGAGCGCGGGCTTTCCGACGACCTGTCAGTTGTGTCACAACACTTCAGATTGGGAGGATGCCAACTTCAATCATGACGGGCCTTTCTTCCCAATCTACTCCGGACGGCACGAAGGAGAATGGAACACGTGCTCGGATTGCCACACGAATCCGAACAACTACGCGGTCTTCTGCTGCACTAATTGCCATGAGCACAATCAGTCAGACACGGATGAGGATCACGATGAAGTCGGCAATTACGTGTACAACTGCACGTCGTGCTTCAATTGCCATCCGGACGGCGAAGAAGGGCCCTCGATTCGCCAACCGCGAAGACGAGGGGTAAAGAATTGAACAGGCGACTGTGTAGGCTGATTCTGCTGATGGTTGTGATCGGTAGCGCGACCCGCGCATATGCGCTAAGCGAGTTGCACACGACGGTAAAGTACGTCACTCAAGAGGCCGTGTATGTCGATGCGGGGAGCGCGACAGGAGTTGCAGTCGGTGACCGCGGCGACGTCATTCGTGGAGGACAGGTAATCGCCTCCATCGAAGTGATTTTCGTCGCGGAACGTTCGTCATCATGCCGGATTAATCAGACGACGAGCGTGATTGTTGCCGGGGACGAGGTCATCTTGCGTGTGAGCGATGCCCCTATACCGGACTTGACTGATTCACTGTTTCGATATGGTCAAGAACCTCAACTGGATTCCCCGCGAGGTGTTTCGACTGTAAGGCGGCCGGAGCGCATCCACGGCAGATTGAGCGCGCAATTCATCTCGTGGGATGATCTCGATGAGAACGGATCCGACAGCCGTGAACCGTCATTGGCGGCCAATGCACGATGGGAAAGAATGGGTGGCTCGTTCTATACGATCTACTTGAATGCACGGATGCGAAAAGTGGAACTGGAGCGCGAGCGTGGAGTGTTAGCCTCGGAATGGAATAATCGTGTCTATGAGCTATCCCTTTTGTACGATGATCCTGCCGCGCCGGTGAGCTATAGGGCGGGAAGGTTCATTCCGATTGCCGTCAGCGCGGCCGGTTATCTGGACGGCGCATGGCTCAACTACCGCTATCACCAGGATTCCAAGTTCGCCGTCTTTGCCGGATTCGAACCGGATCCGGCGAACACCGGTTTCAGAACGGAAAAGAAGAAGTTCGGTGTGAGTGCGCAACTCGATCGGGAACTGGCGGGGCGACGCTCCCTTCGCGCGGCAGGAGCATTGGCGGGACTCTATGAAGGCGGCCGGACGATGCGCGAGTTTTTTTACGAGCAGATTACCTACTCGGCTGCCAGAAGACTTGTGGCCGGTCAGTCGGC
Source organism: uncultured Alphaproteobacteria bacterium (assembly GCA_964529255.1). Taxonomy (GTDB): domain Bacteria; phylum Electryoneota; class RPQS01; order RPQS01; family RPQS01; genus CAZVXJ01. The sequence goes on from CAZGVT010000109.1 coordinate 1,659, forward strand.
GACGCTCAATTTGAATCGCGGGGAACTCAAGTCGGCGGAGGGCAATGCACTGAAGCTCACGGACTTCATCACGAACATCTCCTGGACACCGATACGGAAAATCTCGCTTAGCGGCGGCTATGACAATCACCGAAACTTTCGCACGGAAGATCCCGCGAGTTTGGCGGACAGCCTGTTTGATGATGCTGCGCGGCAGGGAGTGCGGGGCCAAATTGTCGTGCGGCCGCGCAGTGATGCGCAAGTTTCGTTTGGAGGAACCGCGCGCTCAATAGGATCGGATTTCTCGGCCGGTCGGACGGTTGCGATCGGCGCCGGAATGAACGGACTCGGAAACAGCGCAATCTACTGGCAAGCGGACTGGACGAGCTATAAAAACGAGTACAGCACAGGAACGCGACCAACGCTGCGCGTGGGGAACCGATTCGGGAGATCTTTTGGCGCAGCGGTTGGAGTCGGGCGCGATGAGTATGATCTAAAAGACGAAGCGCAGACCGTTACCGTGGACTGGTTGCGCGTCGAGGGAGACTTCAGGGTCTCCCGGCATTGGTACGGGTCTCTGTCCGGTGAATTCCGGCGAGGAGATTTCTCCGATTCCAATCGGTATTTTATCGAAGCCGGATATAGATTTTAGGAGGGACTTGTCCTTCTGCTAAATCCCTCGAAGGATGCGGAGGTAGGACGTATTTGATGCGGGCGGCCAATTGGCCGCTCGCGCTTGTTTTGTCCCGCAGGAAGATCGCGCACGCTGTGCGGCGGTAGATCTGTGTGGGATGCAAATGCGTTGCAAGCAACGCGCTACAATCGGGCGATGCAATCGGCCCCTACGCGCGGAAGAGCGCCTATCCATGCGGCGGTAGATTTGCGTGGGATGCAAATGCGTTGCAAGCAACGCGCTACAATCGGGCGATGCAATCGGCC
>CAZGVT010000109.1:2676-9643 GCA_964529255.1 uncultured Alphaproteobacteria bacterium
ATGCAAATGCGTTGCAAGCAACGCGCTACAATCGGGCGATGCAATCGGCCCCTACACGAGGAAAAGCGCAGATCCATGCGGCGGTAGATCTGTGTGGGATGCAAATGCGTTGCAAGCAACGCGCTACAATCGGGCGATGCAATCGGCCCCTACGCGCGGAAGAGCGCATGTCCATGCGGCGGTAGATTTGCATGGGAGACAACTGCGTTGCAAGCAACGCGCTACAATCGGGCGATGCAATCGGCCCCTACGCGGGGATGACCTTCAGGAGGAGTCGAGGATGTGGAGGCATTGAGAGAAATTCCTCTCTTCTTACGGGTCATTATCATTAAGTATATATTATTTTTACACCATACACGTGGAACCAAACTTGACAATCAACTGTTTATTTACTAAACTATGTTCAGTTACTTAACTAACGAAACAAAATGAACGACGTATGACTCCGATCACTGAACGAAAACAGCGCGAAAAGCTCGAAATGCGCGCGCTGATCCTGAACACCGCCATGAAGCTGTTCCTTCAGGAGGGTTTCCAAAATGTCTCCATTCGCCGCCTGGCCGACGAGATCGAATACAGCCCGGCAACCATCTACCTCTATTTCAAGGACAAGGACGAGATCCTCTACGCACTGCACAATCGTGGCCATGAGATCTATCTTGAAGAGCAGGAGAAGCTGGCCGCGATTCCCGATCCGCTCGAGCGGCTGAAAAAACATGCGGACGTCTACTTCGAATTTGCGATGAACAACCCGGAGATCTACGATCTCATGTTCATTCTCGATCGCCCGCCGCTAAAGCACGACGACACTGCAGTACATTGTGAGCGGATGGAGCTGGCCATGCGAGCCTATGGGAATTTCCGCTCCACCGTCGAAGCGTGCATCCACCTCGGCTACTTGCAGACGGATAACGTGGATGCGGCGACCTTCGGATTGTGGGGACTCGTGCACGGTATGGCCTCGCTGATCATCCGCCAGCGCTGCATGAATCGGCCGCGCGAAGAGATGATCGCCCTCACTCGCGAAGCCCAGAAGATGCTGAACAGAATGATCGACGTCTCCAGGACCCCACGCTCATGAAACTCACCTTCTCATTGGCAACTCACGCTCGTACCGTCATTGCGGCGCTCGTGCTTACCTTGAGTGCTTCCGCTTCGTCCTCCTTCGGTCAGGAGCAGCATGCGCTGACGCTGGAAGATGCCATCGCCACCGGCCTGCAAAACAGCAAGTCACTCAAACAGTCGCTAGCCCGCGCGGACGCGGCACGGGAGCAGGCGAAGAGCGTTACCACGACGATGCTGCCGGCCGTCTCGGCGGGGGCGTCGTACGCGAGACTGAGCGAAGTTCCAGGCTTTGAAATCAGCGTGCCTTTTCCGGAGCCAAACGGCAGCACGTTTACGGTGTCGGAGGCAATTCTCGACAACTGGAGTTTGCGAGTCGGCGTGGAACAACCCGTCTTTACCGGAGGACGATTGAAGGCCAATGTTGATGCGCATCGTTCGCTCAGTCATGTCGAAAATGCAAATTTAACTACTCACCGCCGGGAGCTTGTCTATCGGATCCACCAAGCCTACTGGCAGCTCTACAAGGCAGAAGAGTTTTTGAAGGTGGTCGATGAGACGGTGGATCTGGTGAGTGCACACTTGAAAGACGTGCGAAACCTGCAGGACCAGGGCATGGCGACGAATAGTGAAGTCCTTGCGGTGCAGGTGCAACTTTCGGATACGCGGCTATTGCAAATTGATGCCGCCGACAACGTCAAACTGGCGAGAATCGCCTTGAACAACCTACTCGGCCTGCCGCTTTCAGCGCGGACGCAGATCGTCTCCAGACCGGACACTACCGTGCCGCAGGTTTCGGAAGAGTCCGGCGATCCGGTGGCGCGCGCGCTGGAGAATCGAACGGAGTTAAGAGCGCTGGAATATGCCTCGGCGGCGACGAAGGCCTCGGTGAATGCCGCAAAAAGCGAGTGGTTTCCGCAGATTGGCGCCTTTGCAAATTTCTATTATGCCAATCCGAACCAAAGAATTCAGCCGCCGGTCGATGAATTCGAGGATAGCTGGGACGTCGGCGTGAAGGCATCCTGGTCGCTATGGAACTGGGGCGGCACGTCGTTTAGAACGCGAAAGGCGCGGGCGGATCATGCGCGGACGCAGCATGCGCTTGCGGAAGCGAAAGATGCCATCGCCGCCGAAGTGACCGCCGATCAACTCAATCTGATCGAGGCGAGGGCAAAGATCTCGGTCGCCACGGAAGGCGCGGAGCTGGCACAGGAAAATTACCGTGTCATGCGGGAGAAGTTTCGCAACGGACTGGCGCCGAACTCCGACCTGCTCGATGCTGAAAACAACCTCCTGAAAGCGAAATGGAACTCCACGCAGTCATTGGTCGACTTTGCGGTGGCAATAGCGCGGCTGGAGAAATCCAGCGGCACAGAGTAAGCCCGCCAACACAGCACTACATTTCAATCGGAATAGGACACTCAGATGAGTAAGCTTCACACGGTCACCGTCGGCGCTCTTGCGCTTTTCGCCGTCATCTTTGTACTGCTAAACAACAAGAAGCAAATGGCCGCCCAATCGCAGCCGGAAATTGCGATGGCAATCCCGGTGCGGGTATCGGAAATCAAGGAGCAGCCGCTCGCCGTGAGTTTTTCTCTGGTCGGGCTGCTGCAAGCGAATAACGACGTGACCATCGTAGCTGAAACGGACGGCCGCGTGCTCTCCGTCCACAAGGCAGTCGGTGACGCGGTGTCACCCGGCTCCGTGCTGGTGGCAGTCGACGATGAGCTTAGGCGATCCGCCTTCACCGCCGCGGAAGTCAGTTACGAGAAAGCGAAACGCGATTTCGAGCGTTCCGAGGTTTTGCATAAGGACAGCACGATATCGGAGTCGCAATGGGAGGCGGCCCGGCTTGCCTATAAATCGGCTGAGGCGCAGTTCATCGCCGCGCGACGCCAATTGAGCGACACAAAAGTGACCTCGCCAATACACGGGGTTGTCAGCTCGCGCACCGTCGACGTCGGCAGCTATGTGAAGCACGGCGACGTGATTGGCAACGTGATCGACATCAGCAAGCTGAAGGTACTCGTTAATGTGGCTGAAAGAGACGTGTTCAAACTTAAGCTCGGTGACGCTGTCCGCGTAAGTGTGGATGTGTATCCCGGCGTGACGTTTGACGGCACGATTCGCACGATCAGCGACAAGGCGGACGTTGCGCATACCTACGCAGTGGAAGTAAATCTGGTAAATCGAGCGGACAACCCGTTGAAGGCGGGGATGTTCGCACGCGCGGAGTTTCTGGCAAGCGAACGGGCCGAGCAACTCGCAATCCCACGCGCGGCGGTAGCGGGTAGTTTGCGGGATCCGCATGTCTACGTGTTGAACGACGAGACGGCTTCCCTGCGGCACGTGGTTGTGGGTGAACCGTCCGGTGACCTGTTGCCGGTACTCAGCGGACTCCGTGCGGGCGAGCTTGTCGTGACGAGCGGTCAAAGTAATCTCCGTGACGGCGCGGAAGTGACGATCGTCCGCTAAATCGAATTTACCCGAAACGAACGGAGTCATTCCATGTCCATCACAGAACTCTCGATCAAGCGGCCGACACTTATCATCGTCATCTTTACAGTGTTGATGCTGCTTGGCGCGTTTGGATATACGCAGCTATCCTATGAGCTGCTGCCGAAGATTACGCCTCCGGTGATCACGATCACAACCGTCTATCCCGGCGCATCACCGAGCGAGGTTGAGAACTCGGTCACGAAGGTGATCGAAGATGCGGTGTCGGGATTGGATCAAGTGGAGACGATTTATGCGAACTCGCAAGAAGGTGTATCGCTTGTAACGGTGAACTTTGATCAGTCCGCCGACATTGAGCGGGCGCTATCCGATGCGCAGCGAGAAGTGCAGCAAGTCCAAGCACTGCTCCCAAGCGACGCGGACTCACCGGTGCTGGACCGGTTCGCATTGGATGAGTTCCCTGTTTTGCGCGTCGCCGCGACCTCATCAATGGAGCCGCGGGCGTTTCAGCAATTTCTCAAAGATCAGGTGCAACCGCGACTCGCCAGACAGAAGGGCGTCGGTCAGGTTCGCCTGGTCGGCGGCGAGGAGCGCGAGATCCGGATTCAGCTCGATGCCCAGAAACTGCGCGCGCAGAATCTTTCCGTACCGCAAGTCGCGCAAAGCATAAAGGCCGCCAATCTTGACTTTCCGACGGGTAAAGTCAAGAACAGCGAGAGCGAATTCATCGTGCGCGTGGCGGGGAAATTCAACTCGGTCGATGAGCTGCGGGATTTGGTCGTTGCTGTGTCGCCGAGCGGCGGACCGGTTCGACTGGCGGACGTTGCCGACGTGCAAGACGGCATAAGAGAGTCGACGACAATCAGCCGATTGAACGGCAGCGAGGCGGTGGGTATTCAGATTTACAAACAGTCCGACGCGAATCAGGTCGAAGTCAGCCGTGTTGCAAGGGCCGAGCTGGATCAGCTGATCGCGGACTACAAGGATATCAAGTTGACCGCCGACATCGCGCAGGACGGATCGACGTTCACGCTTGACGCGGCGAATGCAGTTAAAATGGATCTGGCCATCGCGATTCTGCTGGTCGCGGCCGTGATGTTACTCTTCCTGCACAGCGTGCGAAATTCGCTGATCGTGATGATGGCGATACCGACCTCGCTGGTTTCAACGGTGTTCGCGATGTATCTGCTGGATTACTCGCTGAACCTGATGACGCTGCTGGCAATGTCTCTGGTCATCGGAATTCTGGTCGACGACTCGATTGTGGTGCTGGAGAATATCTATCATCATCTCCACCGAGGTCTTGATCGCACCGGCGCGGCGATTGTGGGGCGCAGCGAGATCGGATTTGCCGCCCTGGCGATTACCTTAGTTGACGTGGCGGTGTTCGTACCCTTGGTGATGGTCACGGGAATCGTGGGGAGCATCATGCGACAGTTCGCGGCGGTCGTCGTGGTTTCGACGCTCATCAGTTTGCTCGTGTCGTTCACATTGACGCCGATGCTGGCTTCACGCTTCAGCAAGGTCGAGCGACTCTCGAAGCATACGTTACTCGGCAGGATCGCAACGGCGTTTGAGGCCTGGTATGAGCGACTGACCGCGAGCTACATGAGCGTGCTGAACTGGAGCCTCGGCCATCGCAAGACCGTTGGCGCGATGACTGTCGTGTTGTTTGTGGCGTCGGTTGCCCTCGTTCCGCTGGGATTCATCGGTGGTGAGTTCATCACGAAATCCGATCGCGGAGAATTTACCGTGACCGTTGAAACGCCGATGGGAACGCCGCTGGAAGAAACGAATTTGATGACGCGTGAGATTGAACAGTCCATCGTGCAGATACCGGAAGTCGAGAAAGTGCTGACTAACGTCGGCGTTTCCGGGGAAGGCTGGATCGGTCTCGCTTCGCCCAACAACTCGGAGATTAACGTTACGCTTGCGCCGAGAGAAGAGCGCAAGCGGAGCACGATGGACGTTGCGCAAGAAATCAAGAAGCTTGTGCGGGAAGTTCCGGGAGTGAAAGTGCGTGTCAATGAAATCGGTATCTTCGGAACCGCCGATCAGTCCCCGATACAGCTTGTAGTGAACGGCACAGACTATGCGCTCGTACAAAAGGGAGCGGAGCAAGTTGCGGACGTATTGCGAACGACCCCGGGCGCAACGGATGTTCGATTGTCGTCGCAGGACGGCAAGCCGGAGACCCGGGTCGAACTTGATCGGGACAGGATGGCGAGTTTCGGCCTCTCTGTCGCGGAGGTCGGGCAGACTCTGCGCATTGCGCTGGACGGCGACGACGATTCCAAATTTCGCGACGGTCCGAATGAGTATACCATGCGAATTCAACTTGACGCGTATGATCGATCCGAGTCGGAGCAATTGGCAAATCTGACGTTTATGAATTCCGCCGGACGGCAGATCGAATTGCAGCAGTTTGCAACCGTCTACCAGACGACGGGTCCGACGAAGCTGTTGAGGAAGGATCGAAACTACGGGATTACGGTGCTATCGAACACCACCGGACGCCCGGTCGGTAGCATCGGCGCCGATGTATTCAAAGCACTCGCCGCCAAACCGCTTCCCGCGGGGATTGCCGTGACGCCTGAGGCAGATTTGAAAATGCAGCGGGAGTCAAACAGCAGTCTGGGCCTGGCGTTTCTTGCGGCGATCGTGTTCACCTATCTGATCATGGTTGCGCTGTACAATTCGTGGGTCTATCCGTTTGTCGTATTGTTCTCGGTGCCGGTGGCGATGATCGGAGCGTTGCTTGCGCTGGCACTGACCATGAAGTCATTGAGCATTTTCTCGATTCTCGGGATCATCATGCTGGTTGGGCTGGTCGGCAAGAATGCGATTCTGCTCGTGGATCGCGCCAACGTGAAGAAAGCAGAAGGCTTCTCGACGCGAGAAGCGTTGCTTGAGGCGGGGTATTCGCGGCTTCGTCCGATTCTCATGACCACCGTGGCCATGGTACTGGGTATGGCGCCGATTGCTGTGCACGCGAGCGCGGGAGCCGAGTGGAAATCCGGTCTGGCCTATGCGTTGATCGGAGGACTCATCAGTTCGTTGATTCTCACCCTCGTGCTCGTCCCGGTCGTGTACTCGAAAGTTGACGAGTGGAGAGTCCGTGTTCCGGCGCTGGTGGGTAAACTGAGCCGCAGAGCCGGTGGATCGCGCAGCATTCCGAATCTGGAGACGACTGTCCCGGTGCAATGAAGATCGACAAGTAGCTGACTGGCCTGCCGAACTGCGAGAGCAAAGCGTAGTTCAAAGGTACGCGAGAGGCGAAGCCGATTCACCGTGCCGGGCCAGGCGCCTCCTTGGTTTTATCCCGCGTTTACGGCGGGCAGGGGGGACTTCCATCAAGCGTCATAATCATTCTCGAAACGACGATTACATCCTGATTCCGGGAGGGTAACGCGCGGTCAAGTATCGTATGTCACTGACTAAGTTGCGC
>CAZGVT010000110.1:0-9615 GCA_964529255.1 uncultured Alphaproteobacteria bacterium
TAGTAACCGTGAGTCATCTCCGGCGCTCCTGCGGGACTGGTCGCCGCCGCATTGACGTCATCGACGGCGCGAATATAGAAGTAGCATGAGTCGCGCGGCGGGCCGGCCGGAATAATCGACGCATACAGTGCGTCATCGGCCGCTCCATCACCATGCTGCCCGTCGTCAAACATCGGAACCGCGGTGAAACCCGCTCCTTGACTGCTGAAACGATAGTACACTTCAGCGAGCTGTACCTGCGAATCATCGAAGATCATTGCCTTGATCGTGTCCAATTGCAGATTGGTCGGCGATTCGGGAACGTTTACAACAGATGAAATTGCCGGCGGACGATTACTGGAGAATCGGATATCGCCGTCATTGCGCGGATTTACCGCAAATGTCGAAGCGGAATAGCTAACCACGCCGCGCAAAAACGTGAGAGTGTCGCCGACGTGCGGATCATAGGAGGTCGTCCAATTGCGACCCACCCGAACGGAGCCGGAGTTATCCTCGACAATGTAGGATGTATCACTGTTCACGGTGGTCACTCGAACGCCTGGCAGTTCCACCAACACGCCTTCGTAGGGTTCGGCGATCAAACCGGCCGTGGCAATGGATGGTGCGACGAGACCGACGGCCGGTTGGCTGAAGAAGTCGGACACCGGGGTCGTGAGGCGGGTTTGTCCGCTGGCCTCTTCGACTCGCGCGGTCAGAAATACGGAATCCCCGATCGACAGGCCTCTGCCCAGACCGTCGTTCACGAGGATTCCGCTCCACGGCCCTCCGCTTCGGTTACCGAGGTAGTACCGAGTCGGGCTCCCGAGAGGAGCAACTCCGGTGACCAGTCCCCAAGTCGTGACATTGGTACCGGCACGGGGTGAGGCGCCGCTTGGGTCGGTCGTAAATTGGACGGAGTCAATTGGAATTGGCTGCGCCAATGCCATGCAGCTCAAAACAAGAAAAATGAAGGATCGCAACAAGAAATGGTGCATGGGCAAAGCAAAAGGTATGGGATCGTGCGGGACTGGAGATTGGAGGGAACAAATAGTATAGCGATTTTCTCCAGCTTTTTCAAGCTTAACTCGCGAGAGTTGTTGATTTGACTTCAGTTTCGATTCCGTGGGGCTAAGGGTCGGTCGAGATTAGGACCTCGCGGCACCGGATCTTTCAAGTCGGTCCCTGCGCGCGGTCGGGCGGAAATGTACAGAGCCGATGTTGATAACTCTCATTGAAAAAGTCCTGAAGGTTGCTTAACTTTAGACAATGACGACTCTTCTGCTGATTGCCGGTCTGCTCGCATCGTCCACAGTCTGCCTGAGCCAAGGCGGATCATTTTCTGCCGATTCGGCAGCGATTGCGCCGTACTGGACTCTTTCCGAGAGTGGTGAAACCGACGCGGCACTTAGCTACCTGATGAATCTTGGGGAAGCCGACAGCCGGTTGGAACAAATGGCCAATTTTGTCCTTGCCTACCAGGCTTTTGCGGGTACTGATTACGAACAGGTATTGGCTTATCTCGACCTTGGCATCCCTGACGAACTGCGGGATCACGGGCTCTGGCTTCGGGCCTGGTCATTGACCGAGGCTGGCTTTCCGGAGAACTCGGTTGCCTATTGGGAGGAACTACTCAGGGATTCGTCTTCTGTTTTCTTAGCGGATGCTCTGCTCGAGTTAGCCGCCTATATGAACGAGGCGGGTGCATCGGCAGAAGCGCTTGAGAGAATCAGACGGCATGATGCCGCAGACTTCAGTTCATCGCAGCGGCTGCGTGCGTCGAGTCTCGAAGCGAGTGTCCTGACGAAACTGGGACGACACGCCGAAGCCGTTGACGGGCTCTGGAATCTCGCGATCGACTACCCGCGATCCCCCGAAGGGCGTGAGGCGAGAGATGCGCTGAGGCAATACGCAAAGGTGCATCAGTACGAACCGCGCAAACAGACGGTCAGGGAATATGTGCGGGAACTTCGGGCACTGGAATCCGCCGGGCAATTTGATGCGGGCTTGAATCGAATCAGAGAAGCCTCGCGAGAGTTTTCGGGTCGGGAGACGGTAGAGCCGAATCTCTACTATGCCGGCCGGTTTCAGTGCGGCCTGAAGCGGTATTCGGATGGGATCGAGACTCTCAAGGCGTATCTCCAAATCCCTGCGCACACCGCTTTTCGGACGCAGGCGCTCTATCACATCGGCAGGTCATCATACTTCATTGATCGGGACAGCACCGCAATCAACGCGTTCGAGGAATTGAGAAAATGTTCGGACGATCTGGAGACGGTGCGGTCCGGGCTTGAACTCTACGGATTGCTCTTACAGGATCGGGATCGTCCAACGGATGCGGCGGAGGTCTACGAAGCGTGGCTGAAACTTAGCGATCGGGAATCTGAGCGAAATGATGCGCGCTGGAGACTGGGTTGGGCAAGTTGGGATGCCGGTGACTGGCCAAAGGCGCTGGCGAACTGGAGTGCGCTGCGCGAGTCCGGCACCGAAGGAGAGTATGCTCCCGCGGCCCTGTACTGGAGCGCGCGCGCGGCGGAAAAGAGTGGCCGGGGAGCGGAAGCCGCGAAGTTGCGCGGTGAGATGAGACAGACTTTTCCCTACTCATACTACTCGGTGCATTTGCCGAGCGAGATCTGGACAGGCCAGCCGGACGACCGGCCCCTTCGGCCTCGCTCACTGGATGAACTTGCACGGGCCGGCGGAGTTCACTCCGGAAAATTTGCGTTGCTCGCGGCGATGAGGCTGGCTGATGCCGCCGCCAATGAACTGCCTGGTGCAAAATCGGAGTATGATGATCGGAGTTCGTGGTCCTGGTGGCAGGTCCAGCTCGAACTCTGGCGGGGAAATCGTTTGAATGCGTGGCGGACTCTCCGCACGGAATTCGGTGAGTTCATTCGCTCGACAGGAGATCGGCCTCGCGCGTTCTACGACGTGGTTTATCCGCTCGACTATGAACCGACGATAAATGACGAAGCTCTGCGGCAAGGCCTGGATCCGTATTTCATTTTTGCGTTAATTTGTCAAGAAAGTCATTACGAGGAGGAGATCGTCAGTTCCGCCGGCGCGATCGGCCTGATGCAACTAATGCCGGCGACCGCCCGGCTCGAAGCTGCCAAGGCAGGGGTTCAGTACAGCTATGACAGACTCAGCGAAGCGGACTACAACCTCAAGCTCGGGATTTCGCATGTCGCCGGACTGATGGAGGAGTTTCAAGGCGACTCGGTGTTGGTGCTTGCGGCCTACAATGCCGGCAAAGAAGTCGTTCAGAAGTGGATCGCGAAGTATGGCGACCTGGAAAGAGATGTGTTTATCGAGAAGATTCCCTATCGTGAGACGCGATTATTTGTGAAGCGGAATCTGGAGCACGGTGCGGCCTATCGCCGGCTGTATCCCGATGCGGTTCCGGTGCGGGCCGCAGTCGACGAGATTCGCGAACAACGCCCCTGAGATGAGCCACACAAAAGAAGAACTGACAAAGCTTACGCATCTGGTGCGCTGCGCCGGTTGAGCCTCCAAGATGGATCCAGCGGTGTTGGATCGTATGCTCCAAGGAATACCCCGACTGGCGGATGAGAATCTGTTAATCGGGTTTGCCCACTCGGATGACTGCGCAGTGTATCGCCTGCCCTCGGGTGAACTGCTGGTGCAGACCGTCGATTTCTTCACGCCTGTCGTTGACGATCCTTACGACTATGGCGCGATTGCCGCGGCGAATTCTCTGAGCGACATTTATGCAATGAACGGCAGACCGTTATTTGCGCTCAATGTGTGTTGTTTTCCGAAGTCCCAGCCGCCGGAACTCTGGCGTGAAGTTCTGCGCGGAGGTGCGGAGAAAGCCGGAGAGGCGGGGATTCCAATCGCAGGCGGTCACACGGTTGATGATGCGGAGCCCAAGTACGGATTGGTCGTCACCGGCATTGTTTCGTCGGGGCGCTACTGGGAAAATGCCGGTGCGCTTGTTGGCGATGCTCTCATATTGACAAAGCCCCTCGGTACCGGAATCATCACGACGGCGTTGAAGGGCGAGCGAATCGGGCTTGATCAGGCGGCAGCGGCGATTTCGCTCATGAAAGAGCTGAATCGTACGGCGGCCCGCGTCTTGTCGAGTTTTGAAGTCCATGCATGCACGGACATTACAGGTTTTGGTTTGCTTGGTCATGCTTGGGAAATGGCATCGGCTTCAGAAGTCGGAATGGAGTTTTCCTATTCACAAATCCCGTTTTTGCAGGCCGCCCTTGCACTCGCGGCGGACGGACGATACCCGGGCGGGACTCACGCAAACCGGCTCTTTCTGGCTGACCGCGTAGTAGATTCAACCGGAGTTCCCGAGGAGCAACTGCTGTTATTGTTTGACGCTCAAACATCCGGGGGCTTGTTTGCGGCGCTTCCTGTGGAGCAAGCGGAGAGTGCGGTGAGTCTGCTGCGCGAAGCCGGAGTACCGTATGCCTCCGTCATTGGGCGGGTGACCGAAGGAACGAGATTGACGATTGTCAATTAGTCGGTTTCCAATCATTCGAGAGAAGGCCTTCCATGAGTGATTTTAGTCTGGGAGATCTCGAGCATAGACTCGACTCCATGGAGAAGAAGATCAGTGATGCCGTCTCGCGGCTCGATGAGAGTGTCGCAAAGCTCCAGAAGCAGGCGAGCGCACAATCACCTGCGCAGCGAGGCCGCTGGGATCGCGTTTTCTGGGGGTCATTTATCGTATTGCTGGGTTTCCTGTGGTTTGCGTCCAGCGCGGGCTGGATTGAGATGTTTGGAGTGAGTTGGTGGCCGATTATTCTCATCGCCTTCGGACTCTATCTCATCATGGGTGGCGGTCGATGAGACCGGTGCGGCTCGGCATCGTCGGAGCAACGGGAATGGTCGGGCGTACAACACTCGACGTGTTGCTGGAGTGGCGGGTCCCGCTGACTTCACTTCGACTCTTTGGATCCACCACGGGTCTGGCGCGAGAGCTACCGTTCAACGGTCGTAAATTGGCGGTTGAGCCTTTGGCGGCGGTACCCGACGACCTCGATGCGGTGATATTCGCAACGAGCGCGGACATCTGCCGCGAGTGGATCCCTCGATTTCGTGAACGCGGAGTCATTGTCATCGACCACTCGTCTCAGTTCCGACTCGATCCATCGGTACCACTGGTGATTCCGGAGATCAATTCTGACACGGTGCGGATGCATCATGGCTTGATCTCCAATCCGAATTGTACGGCGAGTGTGGCCTTGCTGCCGCTTGCCGCGCTCGATAACCGGTTTGGACTTGAGCGAGTGATCGCGGCGACGTATCAATCGGTCTCCGGGGCGGGCGCCGACGGCTTGCAGGAACTTGAGCGTCAATTGAGCGGTGACCAATCGGCTCCGCGAGTGCATTCGCGTACCATTGCTCACAATGTGATTCCTCAAGTTGGCCCGATTGATGAAAAGGGCTCGTGCGAAGAGGAGACGAAATTTGTTGCGGAAGTGCGGAAGATTCTCAAGCGCCCTGACCTGCCGGTGATGGCTACAACTGTGCGAGTGCCCGTGCGTGTCGGCCACTCAATGGTGATGTCAGTTCGCCTGAAGTCCGCCCCGGCAAGGCACGAAGTGCAAGAAGCATTTCGCAGGATGCACGGTATGATTTACGATGAAGGAGAGTACCGCACCCCCGTGGAAATCGCGGGCCGGCAGGAGATATTTGTCTCGCGGTTGCGAGTCGATCCGGCCGACGGTCATTGGTGGCAGTTCTGGGCTGTCGGGGACAACTTGCGCAAGGGGGCGGCGTCGAATGCCGTTCAAATCTTGCAAGCGCTCTTTTCGGAATAGCGCGTGCCGATGAAAAATCACTTTGTGCTTGTTGCGTCGACATTGTTGCTCTTGTCGGGAAACGACGGAAGTTGTCGATCACTGGACTGGTCGGGCGACGCGAATCTCTTCGCAACTCCGGGCGAAGAATCGAATCCACTCATATTGCACACGCCCACAAACGGAAGATTGTGGGCGATTTGCACTCGAGACAGTACGGCCATGTTCTGCAGATTCTCGGCGAATCAGGGGGGAAGTTGGTCTACGATCGACACGCTTTCGGGAGACTTTCGCCGGGCCAGCCTGGCGGGAACAACGGACAACGAATACGCCTATGTTGTAACTTCCGCAGCCGGAGAAGCCCTTACCGTAAATCGATTTTCAGTCGGGCATGATCATTGGGGCAGCTCGATGCGGCGCGCGATTGTGGAGGAGTTGCAGATTGTCAAGGGTACACTCAGTTCATGCACTGATGTGTTGTTCGAACCGGATGATCCATTTCTCTTTTTGAGTTGGATGGCGTATGATTCTGTTCAGCATCGCACTGAACTCCGGTTTTCGCATTCGCGGGATATGGGGAATTCGTTCTCGACGCCTTTGACGGTGGCAACTCACACAGGTATTCCGCACGAACTCTCCGGTACGAGTATTGCCGCAGCATGGAGCGGCGAAACAGAGGAATTGATACTCTGCGCGGCGATGGACCGGCTCGGTTCTCCGGCAACGGCTATCCGATTTTTTTCGAGCGATGACTTCGGATCGAATTGGAACGAGGCGATTTTCCCGGACTCATCGGGCGACGTGCTGACCCGGCCTCAGATCGTGGCGTCAGGAGGAACGCTGATGCTGACTTATTCCGCCGGTCAGACTGAGCTTGCCGCTGCACAGCTTCGCTTCACTTATTCGTTTGATTTTGGCGGGACATTTGCTCCGGTCTCACCAATTCCAGAAATCGGAGCCCACGTTGCTGATCACGTGATGCGCGCGAGCGCGACACACGCGTATCTGTATCAAGTTGTCGGTGAGCTGTCGGATTCCAACGGCACGATCCATGAGATTGCGGTCGCGTTCGCGACACCCTGGTCGTGGAGCGAGCCGACGCAGGTCAACGAAACCCGCACGGCGAGCTACACCGGTGGCATATCCGCCTCCACGACTCCGAACGGTGCGATTGTAGCGTGGACGGCTCCATTCGTTACGGGAGATACGGACATTCGGTATGATGCTGCCTGGCGTGGACTCGCGGTTGAGCATATCGCGCCGAGTCTGACCGATGAACGAATGCTATGCTATCCGAATCCGTTCAACGGTCGCACAACGCTCCGGATCGTTGTGGCGAAGCCGGGAGAAGTAATTCTTGACGTCTCTGACCTCGGCGGAAGAGTAATTTCCGCTCGCCGATTCGGATATCTGGGGACGGGTGTTTACGACTTGTCCATCGACCTGTCAGCTCATCCATCCGGCATCTACATGCTACACCAACGAAATCTGAAGCGACCGGTAAAACTTGTGCTGACACGATGAGAGGATGACTCTCTTCACGACACCAGCAAAATGGGCTCGCGGCAATGGCGAGCCCATTTCATGAAGGAAATCTGTATTGTTCAGTATTGTCTCACGCGCTGGCCAGCGTTGCTTCGCGCCTTCCGACACGGCCAATCAACATTTCGGCAATCAGCAACGCCAATGCAACCCATAGACAGAGCTTCCACAACTCCTTGCCATATCGACCCTCCATGATCACTCGTTCGGCCGGTTTTCCGGATTCGAGATACGTAAGCTTGCCGCCGAGTACCGGATCAAGACTCTCACGCGGCAAGAGCTGCAGCTCGGTTTCAGCGGGGGATGCATTAAACGCAACGGCAGTTACCACTCGATTGCCGACTCTGAGTTCTGCCGAGCGAGGAGTTTTGATCGCCGGAATATTGACCGTCACACCTGTCGGTGCGGACTCCGTAAGTAAAGCAAGTTGAAGTTCACTTCCGACCAGTTCAAAGCGCTCTCCCGAGGACAAATCGTGAAGGACGATTCTCGCCGACTCATCGGTGAGGAACTGATACTCGGATCCGGACGTCCCGACTCCGGATAGATAAGCGGCAGCACTCACCATCATCGGTGCAAATATGCCGCTGCGGAAGAGGGTGGACCAAGCCGGATCCGGAGAACTTGTCATCAACATGGCGCGGCCCCGTCCCACCTGAGCCTCCCACATGAACGGAATCCCGGTCGCAAACGATACGACCTCCACCGCGGAACCATTTGGATTGGTGCGAAGCGCGCGGGAAATTTCCGGTGAGACATCTTTCGGTTTCTCTTCAAACAACACTTCAAAAAGCGGATGCGCCAGATCAGTTCGACTCCATTTGGCCGGAGCGCCCTCACTTTGCCATAATTCGACCGGCACAGGAAGCCCGAGCGGGGACAGCAGCGAGCTTGACGCACGCGTATCGGTCGACGGTCCGCAGGCTACATACACGCCCTTCCCGTTCTCGACAAACGAGCGCAATCTCGAACCGGCATCGCCTGCAAACGCGCCCGCATCAACGAGAAAGATCGCGTCGTACTCCGTCCACTCTTCACTCTCAAACTGGCCCGGAGTAAAGATGGAGGCCTGAACAAAGCCGCCCGGATCCGCAGTTGGATTCAGCGCCAGCGCTGTCAGATTTCGCGCAGGGCCATCCGTTCCGACTACCGCGACCCGTAAGTTGGCCGGAACTCTGAGCACGAAGTAGCGGCGGTTATCCACCGAAAAGTCATCCGCTTCTTCAAGCGCGACATAGCCTTCTTGATGACCGGGACTCTCAGGCACGAACTTCAAGCGAACTGATTTCAACTCGCCGGGCTGCAGTGACAATCTCGTTTGAGCGACTCTCCGGCCCGAAGCGTACACGCTGACGATGCGATCCTGAACTTCAGTAGTACCGCTGTTCTTGACATCCGCGCTGACCTCGACCGGGCGACCGGGAGTAATAATTCTCGACGTCACTGATGCGCTCACGATGCCGACGTTGGTCAGTCTTTCCGTATTCGCGATGCCCACGAACAAACGCACGTCGTCGGGCAGCAGCGCTTCGTCGGGCATTCGCTCCGGAAACGCTCCCCGGCTGAAGTCGGACAACAGATAGACTTCCTTATGGAGATTCTGTGACTGTCCGAGCGCCGCTCGTGCGCGCTGGATAGCTTTGACAAGATCGCCGCCCTGCTCCTGCGGGCGGGCCTCAACAACGGCCTCGCGCAACAGACGCACATTGGATGTCGGAGATTCGGGAAACACGACCGGGTCTTTGTCCGCCCAAATCAACTGTGCGTCGTCTCCGTCACCCAGCAGCGCAAGAATTTCCTGTGCCTGAGTTTGCACGCTACGAAAGCGGGAACCCTCGGGACCGTCGGTCAACATGGAAGCCGAGCGGTCCAGCACAATGATTGCCGTTGTCCGGGCCTCCGCACCGGGAAGAATTCCCGCAGTAGACCTCATGACGGGTCTGGCGACTGCGAGCACGAGCAGCAGCACGGCGAGAGTTCGCAGAATCAGCAGCAGCATCTGTTTTACCTTGACCTGCCGCATTTTTTGCCTTTGCAGTTCGTGCAAGAAACGCAAAGTCGGGAATTCCACCGTCTTGAATCGCTGGCGATTCAGCAAGTGAATAAGTACCGGCACCAACCCAAGAGTGAGCGCGGCGAGCAAGGCGCTGTTGAGAAATGTCATGTCAAACTCGAGTTGGCTGCCACTCCACCGTTACCACTCTCGCCCTTTCCGAATATCCAATCCTCCACCAGCTCAACCAACAGGTGTCCGCACAATAGATGAGCTTCCTGCACGCGTTGCCCGGAGGTGGAAGGAACATGCAGGGCGTGGTCA
>CAZGVT010000111.1:0-268 GCA_964529255.1 uncultured Alphaproteobacteria bacterium
CCGTGAAGCTCCAGACGGCATTCTCCGTCTGACCGTAGACGTTTCGGGTGATGACCTTCCAGAAATACTGCTGATCATTTGCGAGATCAACCGGAGGATCATAGCTGGAAGCGAACACGTTGTCGATCTTCTTTGCGGCAGGTTCATTGTTGGTGATTGAATCGAGCGTCTGCGCAAGGTAGAGGTCGACCGTTGTAGTCAAGTCGCCATTTATCCAGGACAGGTTGGCGTTCGCCGCGACACCCACCGCCTCGTGACCTGGGTCCGG
>CAZGVT010000111.1:278-9554 GCA_964529255.1 uncultured Alphaproteobacteria bacterium
CGGCGTATGCGCGGGATCCGGTGGCGCCAGCAATTCCGGACCGACGACATCGTCGATCAGAACTTCGTTTCCGGCGTCTCCTTCGTCGCGATGGACAAAAGCGATAAATACCTCTTGACCGTTATAGGCCGCGAGGCTGAGAATGAACTGCACGTACACGTTTACGAAAGCACCGCCGTCACCGCATTTGTACTGCGCGAGCAGCTGGTTGAAACTCGAAGTCAGTGAATCGGTGGTGCTCAACCGTATGTACAGCGAATCGTTGTCACTCACAAAACTGAACGTTGTGCGAGCCCAGAATGCAAATGTGTCGGCAGCAGAGTTGACACGAAGTTTGGGTGTGATGAACCAGCGTTCAGCAACACCGATCACATCCTCTTCAGTGACTTCTGCACAACCGGATCCGGAATGGGTATTGAAGTTGTTTCGATGCCAATTGTTGACACCGTCACCGGTTTCAAATGCCTGCCAGCCTGCGGGTGGAAAGTATGTATCGTCAAAACTTTCATTCAGGTCGACAGCGGATGCGCTGTATCCCATAACGAGCACGACAGCGATGCTCAAAAGTGTGCGTAAACTGTTCATCAGCGAACTCCTTTTCCGTATGCCAATTGCCATGCAATGAGTTTGAGTGTTTCATGGTACGGACAGTCGCACCGCAAGGGTGATTCCGCAGATGCCCAGCTAACCGCGGAATGGGACTGTCGATACCGTTTGTACCAGCAATTCAATATATTATGCGAAGTTTGAGGAGTCAAGCAAAATCGGTTTTCATTGCCCCGCCTCGCAGGTGCCTAAAGGTGCAAAGGATGCGTACCAGCGCACCTGTACAAGTTCAGCAAATACAGATAGCAGAGCTGGTGATAGTCACCCCAGGAAATCCGTGCAAAGCTGACCCAGTCTTGCATTCCATGAGGATTGACTGTACCTTATTGTATTGCCTTGCCTTATCTTGCGCCTTGCCACGCTTGACTGTCCACTTTTCGAGTCGAAGCCATGCCTTATCTGCGGAAATTTCAATTTATTTCTCTCGCACTCCTCCTCGCCTATCCTGGGACCACCCGGGCGGACGCATCTCTCAGCTCTGAGTTAAAGGAGTTTTTGTCGAGAGTTGATTCCCAAGAACGCATCTCGACCATCGTCTACCTTTCCACTCAGGCGACGATTAAAGATCTGGATCAATTGCTGTATGAGTCACGATCCAGCCGTGCGCTTCGGCATGAAGTTGTCATCGGCGAGTTGCGTGCGGTTGCCTCGGCGACACAGCCATCGGTAATCGAAACTCTTGAGGGACTTCGCGACAAGCTGATGGTCGAAGATTACACGGGATATTGGCTTGTCAATGCTTTCGTCGTGAATGGCACCCGCGAAGCCATCGAGACCATAGCGAAGCATCCTGAAGTGAAGTGGATCGATCTTAACTTCCGGGTCCGCCTGATTGAGCCGATTCCCGGCCGCACGCGCATTGCGCTGGATGAGAACCACGGAGTTCCTACAGGAATTCGCGCGGTGGGTGCGCGCCGCGTATGGTACGAACTCGGCATCACAGGCGCGGGGAGGTTGGTTGGAAACATCGACACGGGAGTTGACGGCGGGCACTCCGCATTGGCGTCGCGCTGGCGGGGACTGAGCGCTCCGGCCTCCGAGTGCTGGCTGGATGTTATCGGCAATAGCCAGTTCCCGGAAGATGAAGCGGGCCACGGCACTCACGTCATGGGCACGATTTGCGGAAACTCGACAACTTCGAATGACTCAACCGGCATCGCACCCGGTGCGCAATGGATTGCCTGCAACGCCATCGGCCAGCCCGGCGGTCAGGCGTTCAACAACGATATTCTCGCGGCCTATCAATGGATGGCCGATCCTGACGGAAACAGCGCGACCATTATCGATGTACCCGACGTCGTACAAAACTCGTGGGGGGTGGACGGGAGATTTCCTGGTTACTCGGACTGTTTTCAATTCTGGAATGACGCGATTGTCAACTGCGAGGCGGCGGGTGTGGCGGTGACTTTCTCCGCAGGAAATGAAGGCGATAACGAGCGCACGCTGCGGAGTCCCGCGACCATCGAACTTGACTCCGTGACCTTCTTTTCCGTCGGTGCGGTCGATGCGAACAGCGATACGATTCCGCCCTATACGATTGCGAATTTTTCCAGCCGTGGCCCAACCGATTGCCCGCCCTTCACGGCCATCAAGCCGGAAGTCTGCGCGCCCGGCGTCGATGTGTATTCCTCGCTGCCCGGCGGGAATTACGGTTATCTGAGTGGCACGTCCATGGCCGGGCCGCATGTGGCGGGAATCATTGCCCTCATGCGCGAAGCGAATCCCAATGCCGATGTGCGTGAAATGAAGTCCATTCTAATGCGCACTGCGGAGGATTTCGGTGAAGCGGGGGAAGATAATGATTACGGCTTTGGATTTGTCGACGCTTTTGGCGCAGTAATGGAGATCGGCGCCAACCGGGGCGTGTTGCGTGGATACGTAACCAATGTCGTGACCGACGACCCGATTCACCTTGCGCTTGTGACGGCGCGAAACCTGTATACTCGAAGGACGGATGCCGACGGTTACTTTCAGTTTTCATTGCCCGGAGACAGTCTTTGGGAAATGACGGTGTCCGCCTATGGCTACGAGCCTCGGTCAGACACAATTTTCCTCGCGATCGGTGATACGATCAATTATGACGCTGCATTGGTGCCGCTGCCGCAGGGTACACTTAGCGGCCAAGTCCGGGCGGGTGCCGATGTACCGGTTGAAGGCGCAACTATCACGTTCGAGGACCTCCCCCTTCCACAATTGGTAGCCGACGAAAACGGAGCGTTTTCGATTGATCTGGCGGGGGATACGACCTACACAGTTACCGTGAATTTTTCCGAGGTCGAGGTTGAGACAACCCTTTTCGTTCCTGTCGGAACGACGACGGAAGTAGCTTTTTATCTCGCTTCGGTGCGCTCCGACCAGCAGGGTCCTGACGGATACGGATACCGCGCCTATGACCGGTGGGATCATGGTATTCCTCCGCGGAATGACTGGGTGGAAATCGCCCCGGCTCGCGGAGGCAGCGGAACGGTCGTCACTTTTCAGGCGCGTGACTCGTCGGCATTTATCGCGATGCCGTTCCCGCTCCAATACTACGACGCGACATTTGATTCGCTGACGATTAATGAGAACGGCTGGCTCGCCGCAGGCATCAGTCACGATCACTCGTTTTTCAATTACAATATTCCCGCGCTCTCCGGGCCGTCCGCAATGATGGCCGTGTGCTGGGACAATCTTACTACCGCTACCGGATCCACGCAGGTTTGTTATGCCTACGACAGTTTGAATTGCCGCTTGATTGTCGAATACTATGATGCGCGCTATTCCATTGCACCGCTGTCCAGGCTGACTTGTCAAGTGCATATCTACGATGTGGAAGCGTGGCCGACGGGAAGTGGAGATTGTGAGATTATGTTCCTCTATGAGCGAGTCGACATTTTGAATTCCTGCACGATCGGGATCGAGAGTCCCTTAGAAACTCAGGGCTTGCAGCTATTATACAATGAGTCATTGGGTATTCGAACCTGGCCGATTCAAGCCGGTTCCGCGATTCTCTTTACCACGCGCACCGAGCCAAGATCCACCGGAACTCTTAGCGGAACGATAATTACTCACCCGGAGCTCGCCGATTACGGCGCAACAACGATTCAAGCCGGGTGTCTATCGATTCATCCGCTCGCAAACGGCACATTTAGCTTGAACGAGTTGTTTACCGGGAACAGAACGGTTCGCGCAAGTCTTCCGGGACACGAGACTATCGGTCAACTCGTCACGATTGCGGAAGACTCCGTGAGCCAGCAGAATTTTGAACTTTGGCGGCTGGACCCGCCGCGCGAATTGCAGGGTGTGCATACGAATGACACTGTGCGCCTGAGCTGGCTGCCACCGGAGAGTGTTGGGGGCTCGCTAGATGAGCTTCGAGAGTACGTCATTTATCGCGACGGCGCGGAAATTTCCCGGACAGCGGGCTTGATTTTCGTCGAACCGCTTCCTGCCGTTGCCCTTTTCACGTATTACATTCGAGCGAATTATGATGGGGGAGTCAGCGACACGAGCAATCACGTGCTGATTGACGGTACGGTTGGCACGACGCTAACGGAAAACACTGTTCCCCGCGAATTCGCGCTGCTGAAGCCATACCCCAATCCGTTCAATAGCTCGCTCGCATTCACACTGGAGATTCCGCACTCGACGGATGTCAGCATCTCCATTTTCGATATCACAGGTCGCCTCAGCGCAGTGCTGTCGAAAGGCCAAATTCCTGCGGGCGTACATCGCTTTGCGTGGCGCGCGGAAGCGCAGGCGACGGGACTGTACTTCTTGAGAGTCGAGGCTGACGAATTTCAGGCAACGGAGAAATTGATGTTGATCCGTTGAGGAAACGTCGAACTCAGTTTGGCCGGCGAGTGCATATTTATAGCAAACCCCGTTCATCGAGACGGGGTTTGTCATTTTAGCGGCACTGTGAACGCGAACCACGGATCACGGGCAGTTCTCAACGAGATGCAAATGAGTCATTTGTTTTAGCGATTCAAAAGTCTCATCAAGATTCGCGCCCATCGTCCGTTCGTACTCCAATCCGCGTTTTGCCTCTGCCACCCAATGCAGGTGCCATGTGCAATGCCAGCCTTCGCGTTCAAGTTCGCGCAGGACTCCGTTCCAATTCCTGCTGCAATCGCAGCGCAGTGCCACAATCGCCTCCATAGTCGCCTTCAGGAGTTCCACCCCCGTCGTGGACATTTCTGCGGGAACGGATATTTGAATGGTCTGCCCAGTAGCCATGTGTGCTCTCCGAAACAGTTGTTCAGTTGGCTCGTCTACATCCCGTAGCGATCAATGATTTCTTTCTTCGACTTGCCCAAGATCTCGTATTTCCGACCGACCTTGGTGAATGCGGCTATAGCTCGATCCAGATGATGCTGCTCGTGGGCGGCGGAAAGCTGCGTGCGAATGCGGGCCTGTCCCTTCGCCACGACCGGGAAGAAGAATCCGACAACGTAGATGCCTTCGCTGTACAAATCCCGCGAAACGTCTTGCGCAAGCTTCGCATTGTAGAGCATGACCGGAACAATGGGACTGTCGCCCGGCTTGATATCAAATCCTGCCTCCGTGAGCAGCTTGCGCCAGTACTGCGCGTTCCACTCCAGCTTGTCCCGGCGCTCAGTGCTCTTTGAAATGAGATCGAGAACCTTCAGCGCACCGGATACGATGACCGGAGCAACCGTGTTGGAGAAGAGATAGGGCCGCGCGCGTTGCCTGCACAACTCGACAAGCTCCGCTCTCCCGCTGACACAGCCACCGGATGCGCCACCCAGCGCCTTCCCCAGTGTGGTGGTTATCACGTCGACTCTGCCGACCACGCCACAGTGCTCGTGTGTGCCGCGTCCGGTTTTCCCGATGAATCCGCTGGCATGGGAATCGTCTACAAATACCATCGCGTCATACTTCTCTGCCAGTTCGACGATCTTGTCCAGCTTCGCCAAATCACCGTCCATGGAAAACACGCCATCGGTAATGATCACGCGGAAGCGCTTGTCCTGATGCTCCTGAAGCTTTTCTTCAAGGTGCTCCATGTCCGAGTGCTTGTAGGTATCCTGCATGGCCTTGCAGAGCCGCATGCCGTCGACAATTGAGGCATGCACGAGTCGGTCGGCGATCATAACGTCTTGATCGTTGAGTATAGCCTCAAACACTCCGGCGTTGGCATCCATGCAGGAGGGGAACAATAGCGTGTCTTCCGTACCAAGAAAGTCGGTGAGTGTCCGTTCGAGTTGCCGATGAATATCCTGTGTTCCGCAAATGAACCTTACCGAGGACATGCCGTAGCCACGCACATCAAGGCCGGCATGAGCGGCTGCAACGACGTCCGGATGGCTTGACAGTCCGAGATAGTTGTTCGCACAGAGATTGATGACGTGCTTCTCCGCGGAACCGGTTGGAAACTCGACTTCGATCTCCGCGCCCTGCGGCGCATGGATGTAGCGCTCCTCCTTGAACAGACCGGCCTCACGCAATGCCGTCAGTTCAGATTGATAGGACTGGCGGGCTTTCACTGCAAATGACATTTGAATCTCCTTAAGCGTGCCACGGCGGCGTCGGTCAGTCGCTTGAATAACCAACCGCCTGGGCAAGCATGATTTATTGAAGGGGTCGAAGCTTCAACAGACGATGCAATCGTGTTCGCTTGATCCATCCGCGCGCACACGTGGCAATCCCCATGGAAGCACAGGCAAGATATAAATTTTGGGAAACGTAGCCGGCCTCTGCAGTGGCGTACAATCTGCGGTCGGCCGAAGCATACTCGTGCAATCGTCCAGGATCAGCGACGAGGAGAAACTCCACGGGTGCATGTCCACGCCACGTATCTTCGCCGGATGGCCTGCGAAGATATTCACCGGCGCGAGATACCAGACGGTGTTTGAACGCCTCATAGCGATAAGTACCTGTCGCCGGAAAAACAAACGTCTGAATCTCCCGGTAATTCCCGGCTGTCGGGTTCGTGCGCATTCGGCCCGGCCGATTTACTCCGCAGGCAACCCGCAGCAAAGTTGAAAGCTCCTCAAGAGTGAGAGGACCCGGCCGAAAGTTGCGCGTCGTCCTTCGTTCGCGAAGTGTGCACTGCAACGGCTTGCCTCCGACGGCTTGCGCCTCCGGTAGAGTGATCGTGCGCGCGCTGAACGTCGAATTACTCACAATCCGTTCACACCCGCGAGGAGTTCCTTCGACGCTTTCTCACACGGCGACCATGAACCTGTGCAGCAGCGCCACGATCTTGTTTATGCTGTCGAAAGCGTCGGGCGTGGCCTCGGCATCGGGAATGGAAATCTTATATTTCTTTTCGAGAAACCGCTTCAGTGAAACCATCGAAAAGGAGTCAACGATTCCACCGGAAATCAGCGGAGTGTCGGGAGTGACCACGCGGTCGTCGCCCTCTTCGATGTATTCGCGGATCACGTAATCGAGCACGGTTTTGGTCAGTTCGTCCATGAGAGTTGATCCTGTAGAAGTGATGGCGGACGGAAATTACCGCCGGAGTATCATTCATTCATCAGCGTGGATATGTCCCCGACGGGTTCGCCGAATTCCTGACAGCGCAGCACTCGTCGGATAATCTTCCCGCTGCGGGTTTTCGGCAGTGATTCCACGAACTCGATCTTCTGCGGCATCGCCAGCGGAGAAAGCCGCTTGCGCACGAAGTTCATGATTTCGAGCGTTAAGTCGTCATCGCCGACATATCCGGGTTTCAGCGTGACGAAAGCTTTCACGACTTCAAGGTTCAAAGGGTCGGGCGTGGCGACAGCGGCGGACTCTGCCACGGCGGGGTGTTCGAGCAAGGCGGACTCGATTTCGAACGGTCCAACCAAATGGCCTGCGGTGTTAATTACATCGTCATCGCGACCGACAAACCAGAAGTACCCGTCCTTGTCGATGCTCGCGCGGTCGCCCGTGAGATACCAGCCGTTCACAAACTTCTTTTCGTATCCCGCACGATTGTTCCAATAGGTGCGAATCATTGACGGCCAACCGGGCTTCAAGGCAATCAAACCCACTCGCCCCGGTGAGCGGTGCGGTTCGAATGTTACCGGATCGAGCACCGTTGCGGTGATCCCGGGAAATGGCTTTCCCATGGAACCCGGTCGAATCTCCAATCCCGGGAAATTAGTGACCACAATGCAACCCGTCTCAGTTTGCCAATAGGTATCGTGGAACGCCAGTCCATAAGCTTCTTTGGACCATACCACAGCTTCGGCATTCAGAGGCTCACCGACACTTGCCAAATGTCGAAGCGAGGAAAGATCATGCTTCCGCGCGAGCTCTTCGCCTTCGCGCATCAGCAAGCGGATGGCGGTCGGTGCGGAGTACCAGACCGTTACGCGATGTCGGGCGATGAACCGGTACCACAACTCGGCATTGAAACCCGAATCAAAGACCGCCTGGGTCACTCCGTTTGCCCACGGGCCGATAATGCCGTAGGAAGTGCCGGTCACCCATCCCGGATCGGCGTTGCACCAGTAGATGTCCCGGTCGCGCACGTCAAGCACCCATTTCGTCGTCAAGTATTGTGCGATAATCGAATAGTGGACATGCTGCGCGCCTTTCGGCTGTCCGGTGGTGCCGGATGTGTAATGCAGGACAGACGGCGTCTCCGCCCTGCTGGGAAACACATCGAAGTTCTCCACGCGACGCGCACTGTCCATATGAAAGGCGATCTCGCCTGCCCGTAATGCAGCATCTCCTGCATCCACAATAATGACATATTGCAGGTTGGGGAGCTTGTCTCGTATCTTTCGAATTGCAGGCAGGAATTTGCGCTGTGTGATAATCGCTCTCGTGCCCGCATCGTTCAGTCTTGTGAAGAGGGACTCTTCGCGGAACGCGGAGAATAGTGGCTGAACAATTGCACCCATTTTCAGTCCGCCGAGAAAGCTGAAATAGAGTTCGGGGACGCGATCCATGAACAGGCAGACGCGATCTCCGGGCTCGATTTCGAGTGCGCGTAGAAAAGCCGCGATCGTGTTCGTGAGCACGCGCATTTCGTCGAAAGTGAAGTCGCGCCGCTTACCGTTGAAGTCCTCCCAGATTAGCGCAAGTTTGCTCGCGTGACCGAGGTTGCAGATCCGGTCGCTGCACATCCAACCGATATTGATCCTGTCGCCGTTGCGGTAGCCCAATTCACGCTCCGCGGCGGACCAGTCGAAGTCGTTGGTTCTTTCCTGATAGAGTCCGAAATTACTCATGTGCGTGATGGTTAATGCGACAAGCTTTCAGCGGACTCCAACACCACGACGGCGAAAGCATGGTCGTTCGTATGCGAGAGCGAAAGATGGATTGATGACACGTGGACTTTGGACGCCAGCCGACTCAAACTCCCTGAGAGAGATAGAATGGGTCGGTCAGCCTGATCGTTTTTGGTCTCAATCTCCTTCCAGGGAATGACTTCCAGGCGCGGCCCTGGCAATGCTTTGAGCAACGCTTCCTTTGCCGCGAACCGTGCGGCGAGATGCCGCTCAGGATAGTGCTTGCCGCGGCAGTGGGAGAGTTCAGAGTCAGTGAATATTGTCTTTGCAAACACCGGATCATGTTGCAGGCTTTCCGCCACCCGCTTGATGTCCATCAGGTCACAGCCGGTACCTACGATCATTGCAGACCTCGTTTCAGATTTGCTTATCAGGTTAGGTGTGCTTTTTGTGCACCGCCGCTAATTGTGCGAACGGATTCCTTGTGAAACTTTTC